>JBGTEH010000123.1:0-10812 GCA_041747915.1 Ilumatobacteraceae bacterium | reverse complement strand
GCCGCCGAAGTCGTCCTGGAACGCGACGTTGTCGATGGCGATCTGCGAATCGGGGTTGAGATAGCTGTCCTGTCCGGTGGCGAACTCGATGTTGCGCGCCCCGAATGCCAGCACGGCGGTGATGAGGACGACGATGACGGCAACCAGCTTCCAGTACTTGCCGAGCGCTACGCCGAGCCAGCGCCAGAATCGTTCCATCCTCATGTGCAACCCCCCTCTCGAACTGTGTGTGAGCGTAGATGGTGGCCACCGTCACGGACACAACGGCGCCAGAGTGGCCGTGACACACTCGAGCGGTGGATGTCGATCCGGCACAGCTCACTTCGGCGATGACCGCCATCGTGGGTCCGGCTCACGTTCTCGCGGACGACGACACGAGGGCGGCGTACGAGTCGGATTGGACCGGTCGATACGGCGGGCGGGCCGTGCTCGTGGTGCGACCGGCGAACACGCACGAGGTGGGCGCCGTGCTCGGCTACTGCAACGACCAGAACGTTTCGGTCGTCGCCCAGGGAGGCAACACCGGCCTCGTCGGCGGCGGCGTCCCTCGTGCCGAAGCCGACCGAGCGAGCATCGTGGTATCGCTGACGCGGCTCGATTCCGTCACCGACATCGACACCGACGCCCTGCAGCTCACCGCCGGTGCGGGAACGACGATCGCCCAGTGGCAGGCTGCGGCGCGAGGCGTCGGGCTCGACTCGCCGATCGACTTCGCCGCCCGCGACTCGGCGACGATCGGCGGGGCGATCGCCACCAACGCCGGGGGATCGCGCGTCGTTCGCTACGGCACGATGCGCCAGCAGGTCGTCGGGGTGGAGGCAGTTCTGGCGAACGGCTCGGTCGTCGGAGCGTCGGCAGGCCTGTCGAAGGAGACCGTCGGGCTGCACTGGCCATCGGTGCTGTCCGGATCCGAGGGCACTCTTGCAATCGTGACGTCGGCACGACTTCGCTTGGTCCCCCGGTTCGAACACGTCGTGACCGCACTGCTGTCGATGACATCCGTCGACGACGCCGTGGCACTCGTCGGACAGCTCCGCCACCGACTGGGTTCGCTCGATGCGGTCGAGATCGTGTTGCCTGAAGCGCTCGCGCTCGTCGCCGCCCACCTCCGTGTGGCGCCACCCGTCGAGGTCACCCCCGGCGGCACCGCGCTGCTCGTCGAGTGCGCCGACCACACCGACCCGAGCGGAGCGCTCGATGAGGTGATCGGTCAGGCCTCGGGCGTCACGGCCACGGCCGTCGCTTTCGACGCATCGCAGCGCGCATCGCTCGGCCGGTTCCGCGATCGCGTCACCGATGCGATCGCAGCCAGGGCCACCGAACTCGGCGCTCCCACGTACAAACTCGATGTGGCGGTCCCGATGGTCGCCGTGGGTCGACTCCTCGCGATCGCCCGCGCTGCGGCCGACCGCGCCGGTGCCCACCTGATTCCGTTCGGTCACCTGGCCGAGGGCAACCTCCACCTCAACTACCTCGCGGCGACCGACACGACTCAGATCGCCGACACGGTATTGGAGGCTGCGGCCGGCCTCGGCGGCACCATCTCGGCCGAGCACGGAATCGGTGTGGCCAAGACGCCGTGGCTCCACCTGGTGCGCACCCCCGCCGACCTCGATGCGCAGCGGGCGATTCGTCGGGCGCTCGACCCGAACGCCATCCTCAATCCGGGCGTGCTCGAGCCTCACTTGCCTTGATCAGGTGCCGTACTCGAACCCCAGGTCGGGGGCGGTCAGCAGCGGTCGATAATCGATGCCACGGTCGGCGGCCATCGCGGCGCAGGTACCGCCGCGATCGACGATCACCGTCATCCAGTCGGGTCGCGCCCCGAAGTTGGCGACCTCGTCGGCCGCCTCGATCAGCGACGTGCCGCGTGTGGTTGTGTCCTCGGTCACGAGAACCCTGTCACCGACCTGCAGGGCCCCGGCGATGCGGCCGGTGATCCCACCGAGCTTGGCCTCCTTGCGCACGCTGAAGCTGCGAAGACGCCGGCCATGCGTCGCGGCGACGGCGGCGACGCCGTAGGCAACGGGGTCACTTCCCATCGTCAGACCACCGATCGCGTCGATCTCGTCGATGACGTCACCGAACACCTCCAGCACCGCGTCGGTCACCGCGACGATGCCGTCAGGTCGGCAGGCGGTCTGCTTGGTGTCGAGGAACCAGGTGCTCGTCGCACCCGACTTCAGGACGAACTCGCCGTGCTGCACCGAATGCTCCACCACGTGCGCTCGGAGGGTCGACAGAGCGGGCGAGAGCGGCGGCAACGGCGACACGCCCGCAGGCTAGATCAGCTCGTGGCGCGATCGTCAGGGACACGAACCAACACCTCTTGGGCGACCGTGGCCACATGTGTCCCGTCCTGGCTGAACACATGACCGACCGCCAGGCCTCGCCCGCCGACGAAATGGTGACACGAGAAGTCGTGAAGGTGCCACCGGTCGGCGCGCAGCGGACGATGGAACCAGATCGTGTGGTCGAGGCTGGCGCAGAACAGGTCGTGCTCGGACTCGCCGGCGTCGGGGTGCGCCCGAATCACCGAATCGGTGGGGAGGTCGTCGCTCAGGTAGGTCAGCCAGCAGCGATGCATCAGTTGCGCCAGCGGGTCGGACGGATCACCGAGGTCATCGTTGACCTTCATCCACGAGACCGCTCGGCCGGTGCCATCACGCGATCCGCCCGTCACCTGGTCGGCGGGGACGAAGTGGCGATCGAACGTGGCTGTCCACGACGACTGTTCGAGTTCGGCCGGCGGGGGCACGGTCGGCATCGAGATCGTCTGGACGAGCGCGGCCGGTTCTGGTCGCTGGAACGAGCATTCTGCGTTGAGAATTGCCCCAATGGCCTGGCGGGCAACGACTCGTCGTGTGGCAAAGCTTCGACCGTTTCGTATCCGATCGACCTCGTATCTCACCGGCTCGGTGTGATCGCCCCGGCGGATGAAATACGCCCGTATCGAGTGGGGCTCCAGCTCATGTTCGACCGACAATGTCGCCGCTCGAAGAGCTTGGGCGACGATCTGTCCGCCATAGAGGCCACCCCACGGATAGCGAGGACCGGTTCCGACGTGGACATCGGTTCCGTGCGGCGACAATTCGAACATCGTGGGCCACGCTATTGCATTCGCAACAACGTTCTCTACACTGTCAATTCATGGTCGGAAAGCGTGGTCCGAGAACTCCAATGAGCGACGCACACAAAGCTGCGCTCGCCAAGGGTCGATTGGAGGGTCGGATCGTCCGCGAGTATCTCGATGGGCTGCGCGCGACCAAACCCAAGCGGGGTCGCAAACGGACGCCCGAGACGATCACGAAGCGCCTCGGAGCCATCGAAGCGGAGTTGGCCAGCGCCAGCCCGCTCGACGAGCTGCTGCTCATCCAGGAACGCCGCGACCTCGAGGCCGAACTCGCGGCGAAATCGAATGCGATCGACATGGACGCGCTCGAAACCGAGTTCGTCGGCGTTGCCCGGAGCTACTCCGAGAGCAAGGCGATCTCGTTTGCCTCGTGGCGTGACGTGGGCGTTCCGGCGGGCACGCTCAAACGTGCGGGCATCAGCCGGGCCGACTGAACCGGTTCACAGTTCGATGCCGTCGACCTGATCGAGCACGGTCGACAGGTGGCGCAACGATCGACCGAGATCGAACGCGTCGTCGAGCACCGAATCGTCGACATCGGCGTCGGCTTCGAGCAGCGTGCGAAAGTCGAGCCCTTCGTCCCACGATCGCATCGCGTTGCGCTGAACAATGCGGTACGCGTCGTCGCGTGTCGCTCCTGCCTGCACGAGCGCAAGCAGAACCGGCTGGCTGAACACCAGACCGAAACTGGCGTCGAGATTCGCTCGCATCCGTTCGGGAAACACGACCAGACCTTCGAGCAGACGACGCAGGCGGCGCAGGACGTAGAACGCCAGCTGCGACGAATCCGGGAGGATGATCCGCTCGACCGACGAATGCGAGATGTCGCGTTCGTGCCACAGCGCAACATCCTGCAAACCGGCCGACAGATTGGAACGCAACACCCGAGCGAGACCCGAGATCGTCTCGGCAGAGATCGGATTGCGCTTGTGCGGCATCGCCGACGAGC
Source organism: Ilumatobacteraceae bacterium (assembly GCA_041747915.1). Lineage (GTDB taxonomy): Bacteria > Actinomycetota > Acidimicrobiia > Acidimicrobiales > Ilumatobacteraceae > Sva-07. The sequence continues at coordinate 6,730 of JBGTEH010000123.1, read as the reverse complement.
CCTTCTGGCCCGGCTTGAAACCCTCCTGCACTTCGCGCACCTCGGTTCGCTGGAGATGGCGCAGTTCGATCGCGATCAGTTCGCACGTGGCACCGATCGACGCGCATGCATACAGGTATTCTGCATGACGATCTCGCGCCACCACCTGCGTCGCAGCCACCGGTTCGAGGCCGAGTGCATCGGCGACGAAGCGTTCCACGGCAGGCTCGATGTTGGAGTAGGTGCCGACGGCACCGCTCAGCTTCATCACCGCCACGCTGTCGCGCGCAGCGCGCAGCCGGGTTCGATCGCGGTCGAGTTGCAGCGCCCACAGTGCAACCTTGGCACCGAACGTCGTCGGCTCGGCGTGGACGCCGTGGGTGCGCCCGATCATCACCGTGTCTCGATGTCTACGCGACAACTCCACCACCACTGCGAGGAGCTGCGTCGATGCGTCGATCAAGAGGTCGGCGGCATCGCGTAACGCCCAGCACCCGGCCGTGTCGACGACATCGGACGACGTGAGTCCGTAGTGGATCCACGACGAAGCCGGCGGTCCGATGACTGTCTGGACCACGTCGACGAAGGCCGCGACGTCGTGGTCGGTCACGGTCTCGCGATCGAGCACAGCGGCCACGAAGGCATCGCCGGTGATCGGCGCTCGATCGCGACATGCGCTGGCGTCGTCGACCGGTACGAGACCGAGTTCGGCGTGAGCTTCGGTGGCGAGGAGTTCGACCTCGAGCCATCGTGCGAACCGCGCCGTGTCCGACCACACCGCGTCCATCTCGGCAGTGGAGTACCTCGGGATCATCGCCCGACCGTCACGACGCCCACACGAGGTAGTCGTCACGTTCCGCGCCGACTCCGACCACGCGCACGGGGATGCCGACCTCACGCTCGACGACCTCGATGAAGCGTCTCGCTGCCGTCGGGAGCTGACCCGGTTCGCGTGCATCGCTGAGCACGCTTCCCCAACCTTCGAGCGTCTCGTAGACCGGTTCGACATTGCCCAACAGGTCCGAGCGATCGGGGTAGTGGTCGAGCAGCGTGCCGTCGAGCCGGTACCCGATGCAGATCTTGATCGTGTCGAACCCGTCGAGAATGTCGAGCTTGGTCAGCGCCAACTCGCTCAAGCTGTTGAGGCGAACGGCTTGGCGCAACATCACGCAGTCGAGCCAGCCGGCGCGACGCCGACGACCGGTCACGGTGCCGAACTCCTTGCCGATGTCGATCAGGCGGTCACCGTCGTCGTCGAGCAGTTCGGTCGGGAACGGACCGGCACCCACCCGCGTCGTGTAGGCCTTGGTGATGCCGACGACGCGACCGATGTCGCGCGGGCCGATTCCCGTTCCTGCGCACGCCCCACCGGCGGTCGGGTTCGACGAGGTGACGTACGGGTACGTGCCATGGTCGAGATCGAGGAATGTGGCCTGGGCGCCTTCCAACAGGATGTGTGCACCGCGTTCGAGCGCGGCATGCAGGATGCTCACCGTGTCCGCAACGAACGGAGCGACGCGAGCTCCGAGTTCGTCGAACATCGCCACGATCTCGTCGACATCGAGCGGTTCGCCGCCGGCCTGCTCGATGAGTGCGTTCTCGGCAACGGCGCGCTCGCGCACGAGCGTCGAGAATCTGGCCGGTTCGAGGACGTCGCCGGCGCGCAGGCCGACGCGTCGTGCCTTGTCGGCATACGCGGGCCCGATGCCCTTCAGGGTGGTGCCGATCTTGTCGTCGCCGCGCACGGCCTCGGCGATTGCATCGTGGGCCTGATGCCACGGAAAGATCAGGTGCGCTCGACTCGACACCTTCAGCTCCGCGCACGAGATGCCCCGCGCTTCGAGTGTGTCGATCTCCGTGAACAGTGTCGGGAGGTCGACGACCACGCCGTTGGCGATCACGGGGATCACGTGGTCGTACAGGATTCCCGAGGGAACCAACTGCAAGGCGTACCTCTCGCCGGCGACCACCACCGTATGGCCGGCATTATGGCCACCCTGGTAGCGCACCACGTAGGTGTGCTCCTTCGACAGCAGGTCGATGACCTTGGCTTTGCCCTCATCGCCCCACTGGGCTCCGACGACGACGGTGACGGGCATGCACGCTCCCCGATTGGTGATTGGAACGTGTGGAGATGGTACTCCGTTACGCCAGGACCCAGACCCCCGGCGTAACAGTCGGACCCCCGGCGTAACACCCCGACCGCCAGACGGTCATGACGGGTAACGTCGGGCGGGTGACGGTGATGCGACGCCAGGTGTGGAACGAGATGAACGTTGCGGCACGCGATGCGTTGATGCGACGCGGGATCGACGACATCTTCGACCCCGAGCTGCGGCGCTCGATCGGCGCATTGATCGACGACGTCAGCGAGCGCGGCGACGTCGCGGTCTGCGACGCTCTCGCCAGGTTCGACGGCATCGAGGTGACGCCCGACGGCCTGCGTGTCAGCGCCGACGAGCTCGAACGCGCCGCGGTGACCGACGATGTCGACGCCGCGATCGATGATGCCATCGCCCACCTGCGCACGTTCAACGAGGCGCAGATGGAGCAAGCTCACGACTGGTCGATCGAGAGCGAACCAGGGCTCACGGTCGGTGAGAAGATCACGCCGATCACCTCGGCCGGGCTTTTCACGCCGTCGGGAAAGGCCAGCTACCCGAGCGTCGCGTACCAACTTGCGGTACCGGCCGTGGTGGCCGGCGTGCCCTCGGTTGCGCTCGTCGTTCCCCCCGTGCCCGGTGGCTCGGGTGAAGTCGATCCCGCCGTGCTCGTCGTGTGTCGCAAGCTCGGCATCCGCGACGTGTTCAGAGTCAACGGCCCGGCTGGAATCGCCGCGCTCGGGTTCGGGACCGACACGATCCCCAAGGTCCGCAAGATCGTCGGTCCGGGCTCGCCGGCGGTGACCATCGCCCAAGTCGAGATGCAACGCCACGGAGTGGCCACGATGATGCTGCTCGGGCCCACCGAGAGCCTCGTGATCGCCGACGAGTCGGCCGATCCGATGCTGCTCGCAGCCGATCTGCTGATCGAAGCCGAGCACGGCACCGACAGCACGGTCGTGCTCATCACGCCGTCCGTCGCCCTGGCCGACGCAGTCGATGAGGCGCTCGAACGATGCCTCGCAGCGTTGCCCGACGTTCGAGCCACGGCCGCGCGTTCGTCGCTCGGACCCAACGGCGGTTGCGTCGTGGTCGATGGTCTCGATGTCGCTGTCGGCATCGCCAACGAGTTCGCCCCCGAGCACCTGCAGGTGGTCGTCGACGCCGACTCGCTCGACACGGTGATCGATGGCCTCGTCAACGCCGGCGAGATCCTCGTTGGCCAGCACACACCGTTCAGTGCGGCGAACTTCGTGATCGGCTGTCCGGCGTCGTTGCCGACATCGGGATTCGCTCACGTGTCGTCGGGGATCACCGCCGACACCTTCCTCAAGCGCACAGCGATCGCCCGAGCCGACGCACAGGCGCTCGCTCGCATGACACCGTCGGTGCTCGCCCTCGCTGATCACGAGGGATTCCCCGCCCACGGCGACGCCCTTCGATTGCGCTCCGGCGCAGATTCAGCCTGACGGCAGGATCGTCGAGATCAGGCGGTCGACGAAGTCCCCGTCGAGGGGTGCTCGGCTCAACAGCCGTCGGTACATGAACGCCCCGATCAGCGCGTCGATGACGATGCCGACGTCGACGTCGGCAGCGAGGTCTCCGCGCTGCACCGCGCGACCCAGAATGATGGTGAGCGGCTGGCGACGGTTGCGCACCCACTCGTCGAGCGACTCGCGCAGCGCTGCATCACGTGCCGCCGCCGAGATCAGGTCGGGCAGCACGTCACTGGTCTTGCCCGTGCACATGCGGTCGCTCAGTTCGTGCAGGTACGCCTCGAGATCGGCGCGCAGCGAACCGGTGTCGGCGAGGTCGAACGGCTTGATGCCGTGAGCCAGCGCGTCGAGCACCAGTGCTTCCTTCGACGGCCAGCGGCGGTAGATCGTCGCCTTCGACACGCCGGCGCGTTGCGCGAGATCGTCCATCGACATCCCGTTGATTCCGACCTCGCCCACCAACTGCAGCGTGGCATCGAGCAGGGCCTCGTCGACACCGGCCGATCGCGGTCGGCCAGGGCGGCGCGCGGTTGCGGTCGCGGTCGCCACGTCAGCTCCCTGCGATCGGCGTTGGCTCGACACCGGCATTCGCGTTCGGACCGGCCACGAGTTCGTCGGGAGACGCACCAGCGTGCGACGGGAGGAACTTCCACGCCATCGCCGCGGCGAACACGATGACGACCGCAGCGACGCGCAGCCCGACCGACAATGCGTCGACGAAGCCGTCGTTGGCCGCCTGCACGAAGGCGCCGGCCTGGTCACCGAGCGACGCCGCGACCTGCTGGGCACCTCCGAGCGAAGATTCGGCAATCGACTCCTGCGACTGACTCAGCCCGAAGAGCGAGCCGACGTCGAAGATGCGCTGCGAGTACACGCTCGTCACCACGCTGCCGATCACGGCGACGCCCAACGCTCCACCCACCTGGCGGGTGGTGTCGTTGATCGCCGATCCGACGCCGGCCTTGGCCCGGGGCAACGACCCCATCACCGACTCGGTTGCGGGGGCCATCGTCATTCCCATGCCGGCCGCCATCAACATGAAATATGAGATCACCAGCGGGTAGGGCGAGTCGGATTCGATGGTCGACAGCAACGCCAATCCCGTCGCCACCAGCGTGAGTCCGAGGGTGACGATTCGCTTGGTGCCCTGACGCTCGACGAATCGCGCCGACAGCGGGGCCACCACCATCATCGTCATGGCGTAGGGCAGCAGGCGTACGCCGGCCTGCAGCGGCGAGTATCCGTGCACGAGTTGCCAGTACTGCGTCATCAGCAGGATCGACCCGAACATTGCGAAGAACACGAGGGTGATCGTTCCGCTCCCCGCGCTGAACCGTGCGTTGCGGAACACCGAGAGGTCGAGCATCGGGTGCGTCGTGTGCCGTTCCCAGATGATGAACGACGCCAGCAGAACGAATGCGATCGCGAACGAGGACACGACGAGTGGATCGCTCCAGCCCTTGCTCGGACCCTCGATGATGGCGAACAGCAGCGACGCCAGACCGAAGAACGACAAGACGGCGCCGAGAGGATCGATGCGGCCCTGCGCGGGGTCGCGCGACGTCGGGATGAAGAGTGCTCCGAGCAGCAGCGCGGCGGCACCGATCGGGATGTTGACCCAGAAGACCGACTGCCACGAGAAGTGCTCGAGCAGCAGACCGCCGGTGATCGGGCCGATGGCGACGGCGAGGCCGGAGAAACCGGCCCAGATCGCGATGGCGCGACCGCGCTCGCGCGGATCACGAAACACGTTGGTGAGAATCGACAGCGTGGCGGGCATGATCAGGGCTCCACCGATGCCCATGAACGCTCTCGTTGCGATCAGGCCATTGGCGGTCGTCGACATGGCCGCGGCGGCCGAACCGATGCCGAACAGCACGATGCCGAGTTGCAGCGCCCCTTTGCGGCCGTAGCGGTCCGAGAGACTGCCGGTCGTGAGAAGCAATCCGGCGAACACCAGCACGTAGGCATCGACGATCCATTGAATGTCGCTGTTGGTCGCACCGAGGTCGACGATCAGCGACGGGATCGCGACATTGAGAATGGTGTTGTCCATCACGATGATCAGCAGGCTCATGCAGAGCACACCGAGGATCAGCCAGCGACGATCGTGGACCGCCGGATCGATCGTGTCGTCGTGGTCGGACATCGATCGGGTTCGGGTGTCGCTCGTCATCTCGTGTCCGTTCCAATACTGTACGGATCAGTATCGTATTGTATCGAACGTCGGGTTCCTCAAGCGAGCACGAGAAATCGCCGATGACAAGACGATGGAATCGAGCCTTCGCGCACCCGGCGACACGGTCACGGCACCGACAACGACCGCTGTACTCCTGGTCGAAGACGACGAGCGGATCAGCGAACCGCTGATCCGTGTCCTTCGATCCGAGGGATTCGATGTCGCGCACGTGACCGACGGTCTGGCCGCGCTCGACTCGGTCGGGCTGAAATGTCCCGATCTGGTTCTGCTCGACCTGAGCCTGCCCGACCTCGACGGCCTGGATGTGTGTCGCAAGCTGCGCGCCGATCACCCCGGCCTGCCGATCATCATGCTCACCGCCCGCGCGGAGGAAATGGATGTCATCGTCGGTCTGAACGCCGGCGCCGACGACTACGTGGCGAAGCCGTTCCGATTGGCCGAGCTGGTGGCGCGCATTCGCGCCCGCGTCCGCCACGTCGATCATCCCAATGGTCGCGGCCAGCTGAGTGGATCGGGAGTCGATCTCGACACCGAAGCGCGTCGGTGCTTCGTGCACAGCGAGCTCGCAGGGCGCTTCGAGGTGGAACTCACGACCAAGGAATTCGACCTGCTCGAGCTCCTCATGCGTCAGCCCGGGGTCACCATCAAGCGAGAGCAGATCATGAGTCAGGTGTGGGACGAGAACTGGTGGGGATCCACACGCACCCTCGACACGCACACCTCGACGCTGCGCCGCAAGATCCTCGACGACACCGATCCACCCTCGAAGATCGTCACCGTGCGCGGCGTCGGCTTCCGGTTCGATCCCACAAGGAGCTGACGGCTGGTGCGCCGTCGCCTCGTGCTGTCGACGATCGCCGTCGTGATGGTGGTGATCCTCGTGCTGCTCATCCCGGTGCTCCTGGTCGTGCGCACCGCCGAGGGCGGCGATCTGCCCGCCGATGTCGTGGCCA
>JBGTEH010000122.1:0-3185 GCA_041747915.1 Ilumatobacteraceae bacterium | reverse complement strand
GGCGGGCTGATCATCACCGAGAACATCTTCAACTACCCCGGCATGGGCGTGTTCTTCATCAACGCCGCCAACGACGGCGACTTCCCACGGCTGATGCCCTTCCTGGTGATCATCACCCTGTCGGTGCTGGTCTTCAACCTGCTCGCAGACCTGTCGTACGCCTATCTTGATCCGAGGATCAAACTTGACTAGTTACCAGCCGATCCACGAGAGCCGTGAGTTCGAGTCGTTCGACGAACTCTACGAGGTGTCCGCTCAGGAGGGCCTCGATGTCGCCACGCTGACGCCGCGTCAGCTCGCCTGGCGTCGATTCCGCCGGCACAAGGCGGCGATGGTCTCCTCGATCGTCTTCGGGCTGCTCCTGATCGTCGTGATCCTCGCGCCCGTCTTTGCCCGCTACGGCGTCAATGAACAGGTGTTTCCCATCTCCGAAGGTCCGAACCAGTTCCTCGAGCCACAGTCGATTGCATGGTTCGGAACCGACGACATCGGCCGTGACATCTACTCGCGTCTGCTCTACGGCATTCGAACGTCGATCCTCATCGGTGTTGCGACGGGCATCATCGCAACAGTGATCGGCACCGCTGTCGGTTCCTTCGCCGGAATCCGCGGCGGCAAACTCGACGACGGCATGATGCGCGGAACCGACGTCTTCCTCGCATTTCCGTTCCTCGTGGCGATCATCGTCGTGCGCGAATTCGTCGGCGGTGTGAGCTTCTTGGAACCGATCATCGGCAGCAAGACCTCCGTGAAGTTCGTCATTTTCCTGCTGGCGTTCTTCGCATGGATGGGTGTCGCCCGCCTCGTGCGCGGTCAGGTGCTGTCGCTGAAGGAGCGTGAGTTCATCGAGGCCGCTCGCGCTGTCGGCGCGTCCGAACGCCGCATCATCGTGTCGCACCTGATTCCCAACTCGATCGGACCGATCCTCGTGGCGCTGACGATCACGATCATTGGCGCGATCGTCGCCGAGTCGACACTTGCCTTCTTCGGGTTCGGACCGCAACCCGGTTCAGGCGGCACGTCGCTCGGCAACCTGGTGCTGTTGTCACGCGGAGGTGCAACGCAGGGAAACTGGTGGCTCGTGGTGTTCCCGTGCGGCGCCCTCATCCTGCTGGCCGTCTGTATCAACTTCATCGGCGACGGCCTACGTGACGCCTTCGACCCCAAGCTGGACTCGGGCAAGTGAGCGAGGAACGCACGTCCGTGCTGTCCCTGCGCGACCTGAGGGTCGAATTCAGGACACCGAACGGACCCGTGCAGGCAGTCCGAGGAATCGATCTCGATCTCGCGCCCGGTGAGATTCTCGGCGTGGTCGGTGAGTCCGGTTCCGGAAAGTCCGTCACGTTCCTCGGCATGCTCGGCCTGCTTCCGAAGTCGGCGCGGGTCACAGGTTCGGCGACGATCGACGGGACCGAATTGGTCGGTGCGTCGACGTCGACGATGCGCTCCGTCCGCGGCCAGAAGGTGGCGATGATCTTCCAGGACCCGCTGTCGGCACTGAACCCGGTGCACCGTGTCGGCGACCAGATCGTCGAGATGATCCGTGCGCATCAGGACGTGCCGAAGAAGACCGCTGCGGCGACTGCCGTCGACCTGCTCGGAACGGTTGGCATTCCCCAGCCGAGGGATCGCGCCAACCAGTACCCACACGAGTTCTCGGGTGGAATGCGCCAACGCGTGATGATCGCCATGGCGATCGCCAACGATCCCCAGGTGCTGATCGCCGACGAGCCGACCACGGCGCTCGACGTGACCGTTCAGGCACAGATTCTCGAAGTGATCGATCGTCTCCGCGAGGAGATGCGTATGGCGGTCATCATGATCACGCACGATCTCGGCGTGATCGCTCGCGTGGCCGATCGGGTCCAGGTCATGTACGCAGGGCGTGCTGTCGAGAAGACCAACGTCGACGAACTGTTCGGCCACCCGACGCATCCGTACACCGAGGGCCTGTTGCGCTCGATTCCGCTCCTTGGTCACCAACGACTGCTGCCGATTCCTGGTTCGCCGCCCAACATGCTGCGCCCGCCGAGCGGATGCGCATTCCGGCCGCGTTGCCTGTATGCGCTCGACGCCTGCGCGGGCGAACTTCCCGAGCTGAGACCGTCCGGCAATGTGGAATCTGCGTGCATCCGCACCGAGGAGCTGACCCTCGGGGTTCTGACGTGACCGTCGACAACGACGCGCCACTGCTGCGGGTCACCGATCTCACCAAGACATTCGAGGTCAAGACGACCAAGGGGCTACGTTCGGTCAAGCTGCCGGTGCAGGCGGTGTCGAGCGTGTCCTTCGACATTCGGCCCGGCGAGACCTTCGGACTGGTCGGTGAGAGTGGGAGCGGAAAGACCACGGTCGGTCGGTGCCTCCTACGGCTCGTCGAGCCGACATCGGGTTCGGTCGAGTTCAAGGGCATCGACATCGCGAGCCTCAAGCGCCGACAGATGCTGCCACTTCGGCGCCAGATGCAGATCGTGTTCCAGGATCCTCAAGCATCGCTCGACCCGCGTCTGACGGTCGGCTCGGCGATCGCGGAACCACTGCGAATCCAGAAGGTCGAGGGTGACCACAAGGAGCGAGTGGCCGATCTGCTGGAGTTGGTCGGTCTCTCGCCCGACCACGCCGGCCGCTTTCCCCACGAGTTCTCCGGCGGGCAACGCCAACGCATCGGCATCGCTCGAGCGCTTGCGCTCGATCCCGAGTTCATTGTTCTCGACGAGCCCGTGTCGGCGCTCGACGTGAGCATCCAGGCCGGCGTGGTGAACCTGTTGCAAGACCTGCAGGAACGCCTCGGGCTGAGCTACTTGTTCATCGCTCACGACCTCGCGGTCGTCCGCCACATCAGCCGGCGCGTCGCGGTGATGTATTTGGGCAAGATCGTCGAGATCGCAAACTCCGACGACTTGTACGACCGTCCGTCGCATCCGTACACCCGGGCGCTGCTCTCGGCGGTCCCCGAAGCGAACCCCGAAACCGAGCGCACGCGGGAACGGATCATGCTCGAAGGCGATGTTCCGTCGCCGATCAACCCGCCGAGTGGCTGCCGATTTCGGACTCGGTGTCCGAAGGCTCAGGATCTCTGCGCGCAGGAGGAACCGGAACTCGTCGATCGGGGCGCCGGCCACCCCGTGGCGTGTCACTTCCCCGACGATGTCTCGGTGGAGATGACATCTGCGGTGGGCTTCGAA
>JBGTEH010000121.1:0-2460 GCA_041747915.1 Ilumatobacteraceae bacterium | reverse complement strand
ATCTCGGCCTTGCGGTCGACGTCGGTGACCACCACGTATTGCTGGGGCTGCACGTTTCCGCCACTCGGCGCCTGCTGTGCCGCCCGCAGGCACACGGCGATCTCGTCGTCGGTGACCGCCTCGGTGGTGAACCGTCGGATCGCCCGAGTGGTCATGATCGCCTCGATTGCGTCCATCCGCCGACCGTACCGCCCCACCAGCCCCCACAATCCGTTTGTGGCGCGAACTGAGTGACCCGGCCCACCCGAAGTGCACCGCAAACGAGATGGGACCAAATCCGTTTGTGGCGCGATGTGGGTGACCCGTTCCACCCGAAGTGCACCGCAAGCGGGATGGGCAACCAAAGATCCGTTTGTGGCGCGATGTGGGTGACCCGTTCCACCCGAAGTGCACCACAAACGGGACGGGACGGGACGGGACGGGACGGGACGGGATGGGATGGGCTGGGTGGTGGGTCCTGGTCAGAACATCGAGGTGTCGACGTCGACGCCGAGGAGCAGTCGGCCGATGGTCTCGTTGAGCTTCGGGGCGGTCTGGATGTGCTGGGTGACGACGTGGGCGTCGCGCATGCATCGCCCGAGCAGGCTCGTGTCGTACACGGCGGTGCCACCGGCAACGGTGAACGCGACATCGGCGACATCGGCCGACACCGTCGATGCGTGGGTCGCGGCGAGCCGGATGCCGGTGCGCTGCTCAATGGTCACCTCGCGACCGGCGAGCGCCGACTCCCAGGCCGATCCGAGTTCGTCGAGCAGGAACGCGTGAGCGGCGCGCCACTGACCTTCGGCGCGCGCCATCTCGACCTGGGTGAAGCCACTCTGGGCCAACGTCTTCGACGAGTACTGCGGTTTCTTGCCCTGGGCGAGGTCGGTCAGTTCGTCGAGCGCACGACGCGCGATGCCCAGGCCGACCGCCGACACGCCAGCAGCGAGGAGTGTGAAGTTCGGAAACATCGACAGCGGCGTCGTCACCACCGGGCGGGTCACGCCCGGTTGCATCGTGTGCGCACGGGGCACGAACACGTCGGTGACCGAGTAGTCGAGCGATCCCGATCCCCGCATGCCCGTCGTGTACCAGGTGTCGTGAAACGCCAACGCGTCACGCTCGAACCAGCACAGACGGAACGTGCCGTCCTCGCACAGCGCTCCTCCCAGCACCCACCGGCAATGCTGCGTTCCGCTCCCCCAGGCCCATCGACCGGTCACGGCGAATCCGTCGACGCCGCCCGACGTCGACGCCGCTCCCTTGCCGTTCGGCGCGAACACGCCCCCGGTGATCGACGTGCGGTCGCCGTAGATCTCGGTCGCGGCGTCAGCGGGGAGGAACGCAGCCATCGACGATGTCGTCGAGGCGATCATCGTGCACCATCCGGCGGCGCCGTCGGCGTGGGCGACGGTGGCGATCGCGTCGATCATCGTCATCGGGTCGATCTCAGGGCCGCCGTAGGCCGCCGGCACGCACATCCGCATCAGGCCTGCGTCGGCCAGTGCCTTCACCGTCGGCATCGGCAGTCGCCGCATCCTTTCGCCGTCGTCGGCGTGGGCCTCGACCAGTTCCGCAAGCTCCTTGGCCGCCTCGACAATCGATTGAGTACCCATCCACCGACTGTACGTGCGAAGCGACAGGTCTGCGGGCTCCGAGCGATCGGCGGCGCGAGCGGGTGCCGCTGCTCTCAGCGCCCGGCCACATCCCACATGTGGTGGATGGGGTCGTGGACCATGTACCGGGCGAACGATTCGACCGTGAACGACGCGCCATCGCTTCGTCGTCCCGGACGTTGCCAGTCGACACCCGACACCGAGTCGAACGAAGTCGCCACCACCGACGCGGCGACCAGCAGCTCCTCCGCGACGCGAGCAGGGTCCTGCTCGCCGTACCGCTCGCTGATCGCCGTCGAATTCTGGTCCCAGTTGGGGAACAGCGGGTCGTCGCTGTCGAGCATGAGCCGGAGCCGTCGTTCGTAGAGCCGGTGGACGTCACGGACATGGGCGGCGTACTCGAGCGTCGACCACCGGTCCGGTCGAGCGCGATCGGTCACCGATGGCGCGCCCGACACCAGAAGGCCGTGCCACCGATCGGCGTTGGCCCGGATCATCGCCCCCACGTCGCCGACGTCGAACGAACGGGCGTCGAATCCGCATTCGTCGCACGGGCGCGTCAGGACCCACGTCCAGTCCTTGTCGTCAGGAGCCACGGAGTTGTCAGCGAGAACGCGGTCGTCGGACATCGCCGAAGTGTGGCCTGCGGCGACGCTCCCGCGCGCACGGGTTCTCCGAGTGGTCTACGGTCGGTGGGGTGAAGTTCGGCTTCGTGGTCCCTTGGGGCGACGCCGACGATGTCGGTGATCTCGCCGCTGCTGCTGAGGACGCGGGCTGGGACGGGTTGTTCGTGTGGGAACCCGTGTGGGGTGTCGACGCGTGGATCTCACTCGGCCTCGCTGCGGTGCGCACCTCGAAGATT
>JBGTEH010000120.1:0-5003 GCA_041747915.1 Ilumatobacteraceae bacterium | reverse complement strand
ACGAGCAGCTCGACGACCTGCTGAGTGCTGCCGATGTGGTCCTCGATTCGGACGTACTCGACGCCATCGACGAGGTGGTCGCACCGGGAGTCGATCTCAACCCGGCCGACGCCGGATGGTCGCCGCCGAGCCTGGTGCGCGACGCGCGTCGCAGATCGTGAAGCATCGATGAAGGCCATCACCTACCGGAGCCATGGTGGACCCGACGTCTTGGAGTTCGGCGACGTCGCTGATCCGGAACCCGGGCCCGTCGATGTGATCGTGCGTGTCGAGGCAGCTGCGCTCAACCGTCTCGATGTGGTGCAGCGCAACGGCTGGTACACGCTGCCCGGATTCGCGTTGCCGCACATCGCAGGCATGGACGTGGCCGGCACGATCATCGAGGTCGGCGAGGCCGTCACTGCGGTGAACGTCGGCGACCGGGTGGTCGTCGATCCGTCGCTCGCCGGGGTCGAGCCCCGGTCGAAGCTCGCGGGGATGGGGGACCTGTATGGCGAACTCGGCGTGATCGGAGCGACGGTGGCCGGCGGATACGCCGAGCGATGTCTGGCTCCCGCCAGCCACGTCTTTGCGGTGCCCGACGCCATGGCGATCGAACACGCAGCGACGTTCCCGACCTGCTTCCTCACCGCATCGCACGCCATGTTCACCGTCGGCGGCCTGAGTGCCGGCGAGACGCTACTGGTGCACGCAGCGGGGAGCGGTGTGTCGGTTGCCGCGATCCAGCTTGCCGTCGCGGCCGGCGCCACGGTGCTCGCCACGGCTGGATCGACCGACAAGATCGAACGGGCAACCGCGCTCGGCGCACACCACGTCCTCAACAACCGCACCGGCGATGTCACGGCGTGGGCCCGCGAGGTCACCGACGGCCGAGGGGTCGACGTGATCGTCGAGCACGTCGGCACGGCGCTGTTCGCTGCGTCGGTGCTCTCGCTAGCGATCGGCGGTCGGCTGGTCAGCTGTGGCAACACGAGCGGTGACGACGCGGTGATCCCGAGCCTCGGGTTCCTGTTCCACAGCGGAGCGAAGATCCTCGGTTCGGACGCCTACCGACCCGAGGAGTTCGGGCCGACGTGGGACGTGTACTGCGCCTCCGACTTCGCACGCGCAGTCGACACCGAGTTCGCACTCGTCGACGCCGCCGAGGCTCAACGACGGCTGGAGGTGGGCGATGTGTTCGGCAAGATCGTCCTGCGGCCGTGACGGCCGACGCTGCGTACCCCGAACTCAAGACGACACACAGCATCTCCCGGACGGGGCGACCGTTCACCGACCGCAAGCCACCACCGGCTGCTCCAGTGTGGGCTGCGATCGAGGGATACGGCCGGTTCCACGTACTGGTCGCGGCGATCGAACTCGGCGTGTTCGATCGTCTCGACACCCTCGGGCCGACGAGCGGTGAGGATCTCGCCGTGGCACTCGGTGTGTCGCCGCCTCATCTGGTCACCCTGCTCGAGGGTGTCGTCGCCCTCGAACTGCTCGAGTTCCGACTCGGGCGATTCGAACTCCACGACGCGGCGCGCCGATATCTCACGACGAACGGCGCAGCATCGATGAGTGCGCTCGTCGCCGTCTCTCCCGGCCCACCGCAGAACTGGCAGAGGCTCGCCGACACGGTGCGTCGAGGTGCGCCGGCGCATCCCGTCGACGACGATGCGGCGTTCTACGTGCCCCTCGTGGAAGCCACGTTCGCCACCATCAATCGGGTCGCGATGCGCGCGGATCAGTTCGTGCGCTACAGCGCGTTGGAGGCGCCGCGCGTACTGGAATTGGGTGCCGGCGGCGCCCCGTGGAGCACTGCGATCCTCGCGGCGACGCCGGTTGCGACGGCGGTCGTCAACGACATTGCCGGCGTGATACACGTCGCGTCGCGCAACCTGCGCGAACGAGGGCTGGCCGATCGCGTCGACCTTCGCACCGGCGACTATCTCGACATCGAAGTCGAGGCCGACGCGTACGACATCGTGGTGCTCGGACACATCTGCCGAGCGGAGCCGGCCGACCGGGTCATGGGGCTGATCGACCGTGCGTTCCATGCCCTGCGACCCGGCGGTCGCCTGCTGCTCAGCGACTACTTCGTCGATCGTCAACGGTCGCAAGCCGGGCATGCGCTGATGATGGGCGTCACGATGATGGCCAACACGCGAGCCGGCCGAACCCTCTCGTATGGCGACGTGTACGCGCTTCTCGACGCCGCCGGATTCGAGCGGATCCGCCTGATCGAACCGATCGGCTTCCAGGAACTCTTCGTCGCCACCCGCCCGCCCACCGTCCACCTCACGAAAGGATCGCCCTCATGACCGAGCCCGCGGTTGCCGACCCTGCTGCTCCTGGTGCCCCCCAGGCCGTCGACCTGATGATCGACGGCTGGTATGTCGTGACGATGAACCCGACCCGCGACATCATCCATCGCGGCTCGGTCGTCGTTCGTGACGGAGTGATCGTCGCCGTCGGCAAGACCGCCGATCTCGATGATCGCTACGTCGCTGCCCGACGGCTCGGTGGCGATCGCTTCGTGATCACGCCCGGAATGATCAATGCGCACATCCACATCACGGGTGAGCCGCTGACGCGTGGCTACGTTCCCGACGACACACCGTTCGAGGAGAACGTGTTCGTGTGGCTCACCAACCTGTACGCCTCGCACGAGGAGGGCGACGAGCGGTGCTCGGCGCAACTTGCGGCACTCGAGATGTTGCGCAGCGGCACGACGACCTTCCTGGAGGCCGGCACGATCCGCTTCCTCGACGAGGTGTTCGACGGGCTGGCCGAGATCGGCATCCGTGGTCGCCTCGGTGCGTGGGTGTGGGACCTGCCGCCCGAACCCGATGTGTACCGCCAGGACACCGATGCGGCGATTGCTCGCTTGCAGGATCAGTTGGTGCGCCATCACAACGTGGCCGACGGCCGCTTGGCCGCGTGGTCGACCGTCGTCGGTCACACGACGTGTTCCGACCCGTTGTGGCGCGCCGCTCGTGCGCTCGCCGACGAGCACGGCGTCGGGATGAGCTTCCACATGTCGCCGGCGGCGTCCGATCCCGATGGCTTCGCCGCCGAGTTCGGGCAACGGCCGATGGTGCATCTCGACGAACTCGGCGTGCTGGCCGACGACGTGTGCGTCACCCATTGCGTCCACGTCGACGACACCGAGATCGGTCGCTTGGCTGCGCACGGATCGAGTGTCGCGCACTGCCCGACGACGGCGCTCAAGGTGAGTTACGGCGTCACGCAGATCGGCAAGATGCCCGAGATGGTGCAGCGCGGGGTCAACGTGTCGATCGGCACCGACGGGAACAACGCCTCGAACTACTCCGACATGATGCGCGCCACCTACCTGGTGGCCGGGCTCTTCAAGGACGGCCGGATGGATCCGCAGATGTTCCCCGCCGAGATGGCCTACGAGATGGCCACGCTCGGCGGTGCCCGATCGATGCAACTCCAGGACCAGATCGGATCGCTCGAGGTGGGCAAGCGCGCCGACATCGTGACGCACGACACCGATCGCCCGGAGTGGCGACCGTTGCACAACGTGATGAACCAACTCGTCTGGTCGGCCGACGGGCGAGGAGTGCACACCGTGGTCGTCGAGGGTCGTGTGGTGGTCGAAGCCGGCCACTCGACGATGATCGACGAGGACGCGCTCTGGGTCGATGCGCAACGGCGCGGCGAGGCAATCGTCGGACGATCGGGTCTCCCGGACCGCTCCAAGTTCCCGACCTACTGACCCCCGCCATGCCGTCGCGAGCCTTCGCCGGGCACCGACTCGTGACGATCCGGACATCTTCCGTTCACGAAGTGGTCTTATGGTCAGACCGATGATCGAGCGCATGGCAGCAACCCCCGAGACGTGCTTCTGGGGGTATCTGGATGCATCCCAACCGACGGTCCTCACCATCGACTCGGGTCGGGAACTCGTGATCGAGGCGGTCACGCATCATGCCGGCGACGCACCAGACCTGTTGATGGACGACGGTGTGACTGCGATCTGGGAGGCGATTGCACCCGCGAGCCGGGCCCCTGGGGTGCACATCATGACCGGGCCGATCCACGTGCGCGGGGCCGAGGTGGGTGGCACGTTGCGCGTCGACCTGCTCGAGATGCGGCCACGGATGCCCTACGGATCGAACTGCGCGGCGAACTGGGGTCTGTTCCACGATCGCTTCGGAAAGGAACGCATCACGATCTACGAACTCGTCGATCCGCCCGGCGACGGGGAGTTCACGTCGCACGCCAGGCCGATGTTCGGGTTCGATTTCGTAGCGCTCGAGTTGTACGACCAGCCCGGTGTGATCTCCGTGCCGGATCTCGCCGCTCGCCAGCCCTTCGGGCGAGCCGTGGAGGTCCCGGTGCGGCCCCATCTCGGCGTGATGGGAGTCGCGCCAGCCGACGCCGAGCGCCGCAGCAGCATCCCGCCGGGCGTGTTCGGTGGCAACGTCGACAACTGGCGCTTCGGCCCGGGAGCCACGGTGTACTACCCGGTGTTCCACGAGGGCGCCGGGTTCTATGTCGGCGACCCGCACTTCGCGCAGGGTGACGGAGAGATCTGCGGTACGGCGATCGAGGCGTCGCTCGACGTGCGGCTCCGGCTCTCGGTCGCCGCCGATGTCACGGTGTCGGCACCGTTGCTGTTCACCGGCTCGCACTGGTACACGCACGGTTTCGGGGCCGGGCTCGACGAGGCGATGGCGATGGCCGCCGAACAGATGCTCACACTCCTGGTCGATCGCGGTGGCTTCTCGATGGACGAGGCGTACTCGGTTGCGTCGGTGGCGGTCGACCTCGGGATCACCCAGGTCGTCGACGGTACGGTGGGTTGCCATGCCGGGGTGTCGACCGACATCCTCGGGATCTGACCGAACCGGGAGCGAGAGGCGATGCGACTGACTCCGCACGAGCAGGAGCGACTGATGATCCGTCAAGCGGCCGAGGTCGCGCGGGCGCGCCGCGGTCGCGGCCTGCGCCTGAACCATCCGGAGGCGGTAGCGGTGCTCGCCGACTGGGTG
>JBGTEH010000119.1:0-5682 GCA_041747915.1 Ilumatobacteraceae bacterium | reverse complement strand
CCCTCGGCGGACAGGTCGTCTCGCAACCGTTCGACGTTCCCGGCGGTCCCACACTCGCCGCGATCGAGGACCCCGAAGGTAACCCGCTGGTGCTCGTTCAGCAGTGAGTCAGTCGACTCCGTCGTATCGCTCGATGGTGAGGCTGTCCTGGTCGATCAACGCCATGAAGTCGGCGCCGATCGACGACGTGTCGAATGCGGCCTGCGCGGCGAGCGCCGCATCAGCGCCGGCCCAGACCTGCAGCACCAGCCACCGATCATCGCGACGGCCGAGTGTGCGGCGCAACAGGCCTGATCGCTGGTAGGCGAATTCGACCTGCACTCGCCCATCGACGCTGCGGAACTCCGACTCATCGGTCTCCGTACCGAGCCGAAACGTCATGATCTCGATCACGACGGAGACGCTACGGTCCCGTCATGGACGACTGGTGGATCGGCCCGATGAGGCAGGCATTCGGTGGGCGGCGCGTCGTGCTGGCCGGCGCCATGGGTGCGTCGTGGACCGAGCACATCGAACTCCTCCGCTCGGTCGGGGTGACCGAGATGTTGGTCGTGGCAACAGAAGGACGCGGCGCCGGTGCGCAACCCGATGTGCCAACGGTGATCGTGGAGCCGCCCGACGGTCTGGCGGAGATGGAACGAATCCACTTCGCCGACAGGACGCTCACCGACCCGACCCCCGTGATGCTCGAAGCACTCGATCGCTTCGACCCCCGGGGTGAGGCCGCGGTGATCGGAACATTCCTCGCGACCACCACTGCGCTGGCCGGTCGCCCGCTGTTCTCCTCCCGTCGCCCCGAGTGGGTTGCACTGGAGGACAAAGTGGTCGTCGACGCGTTCTGGGACCGAGCAGGTGTCGATCGGCAGCCGTCGCTGGTCGTCGCGCTCGACGAGGCGGCGGTGGCGTCGGAACGGATCGATCGTGGCGACGGCACCGTGTGGGCCGCCGATGCGCGCGAGGGGTTCCACGGCGGTGCGCATCAGACCTACTGGGTGACCGACCATTCATCGCAACGACGAGCACTGGATGCCCTGCAATTGGTCTGCGATTCGGTGCGAATCATGCCGTTCCTCGAGGGCATTCCATGTTCAATACACGGCATCGTCCTCCCCGACGGCGTCGCGGTACTGCGCCCGGTGGAGATGGTCACCCTTCGACGCGGCAACGACTTCGTGTACACCGGTTGCTCGACGTACTGGGATCCGGCGCCGGCCACACGCGAACAGATGCGCTCGATCGTTCGCCGCGCCGGCAGCCAACTGGTGCACGAGGTCGACTTCCGTGGCACCTTCACCGTCGACGGCGTCGTGACGGTCGACGGCTTCTGGCCGACCGAACTCAATCCGCGCTTCGGCGCCGGAATCATGACGATCGCCCGCGGTGCGGGGATTCCGATGGTCCTGGTCAACGACCTGATCATCGGTGGAGCCGATATCGGTCTGACCGCCACCGAGTTGGAAGCGGCCGTGCTCGGAGTCGGCGACGCGCGGCGAGGCGGCGGTACGTGGAAGGGTGGCCACGACGTCGACGTGGAGATGATCGACCGCGAGGCCGCTTTCAGTGAGGCCGGTGAGTGGTCGTGGGCTCGACCAGGTGACGCTGTCTCCGGGCGGGTGACGGTCGGTGCGGGGTTCATCCGCTGCCGGTACGAGCCGTCAGCGACACCGATCGGGCCGTCGACTGCGCCCCGAGCTGCCGCCTTCTGGGAGTTCGCCGCTCGCGAACTCGGCACCGACACCGACGGCCTCACTCCGGCGCAACCTGAAACGTTTGGGGTCTGACCCCGGCGTTTCAGGTGGTGAGGGCGGCAATGGCATCGTCGACCCGCTCGACGGGCACCAGCACGTGGTCGTGGTGATAGCCGGCCAGCACGTTGCAGGCGATGTTCTGCCTGGTGAGTCGCTCGCTGATCGCTGCGGTCAGCCCAACGGCTTCGAGGCTCGAGTGCACGGTGAGCGTGAGCCACGCGAAACGCACCGTGACCAATTGACCGGCGCGCTCGGCGGCCTCGAGTGGCAACACGATCGTGGTCAGTGACCCCTCCTTCACCACTGCATGCGCTGCTGCGAGCAAACCTGGAGTCGGCACCTCGACGGCGATGTAGGTGAACACACCCGGTCGACGCTGCACCGCGAGCGTTGCCAACATCACGTCGAGGTCGATCTCACCGGGTGCTACCACGAGACCAGCTTCTCAGCCGTGTCGATGCGATGTGGCGCGGTGTCAGCGACGGAGCTGTGCGCCGAGCTTCGTGGCGGCCGCCTCGACGCCGCGTCGCACGTCAGCGATGTCTGCATCGGTGAGGTTGCGATCCGCCGCCTGAAGTCGAACCCGGTATGCCAGTGATCGCGTGCCGTCCGCCGCCCGCTCGCCGCGATACACGTCGAACAGGTCGAGATCGACGAGGAGGTTGCCCGCACCCTGACGCACCGCCTTCTCGACCCGTTCGGCCGGGATCTCGTGGGGCACGACGAACGACAGATCGAGATCGCTCGACGGAAACCGACTGGTCGGCTTCCACTGTGCGGCCTTCGGCTCGCGATCCAGGATCTGATCGAGATCGAGTTCGAGAATGGCAACTCGTTCGATCACGTCGAACGCGGCGAGGACGTCGGGAGCGACCTCGCCGACTGAACCCAGCGGATCTCGCCCCGCCTGCAGCGTCGCAGAGCGAGTGGCGTGCAGACCGGCCGGCACCCTCGACTGGTCGAGCCGTGCGCCCGTTTCGAGGGCTGCCGCGAGTTCCCGCCAGACAGCGACTGCGGCGGGTGCATCGGATCCTGCGAGTACGACCGTGAGTGCCTCGTACTCGCCGGGCAACTCGCCCTCGCCGGGCGGGTAGACGTGGCCGATCTCGAACAGTGCCACGCCGGTTCGCCGGTGCGATTCGTTGTACGCGATCGCCCGCAGCAGGCCCGGACGCAGCGATGTGCGCAGGACACTCTCCTCGGCGACGAGCGGGTTCGTGATGCGCAACGCATCGGTCGGTAGGCCGGCCTTGGCGAGTGTGTCCGGGGCGAGGAACGGGTTGGGCATCGCCTCGGAGATGCCGAGCCCGAGGAGCACCTGCCGGGCCAGCCGCCGCCGTTGCTGGCGGATGCTGAGCTCGCCGTGCACCACCGATTTCGGGACGGTCTTGCCGAGTCGCTCATAGCCGTAGTGACGCGCCACCTCCTCGACGACGTCGATCTCCTCGCTCGAGTCCGGTCGCCAACTCGGCAGCACGACCGATCTGGTGTCGCCGGAACCGGACACGGTGTACCCGATCGGATCGAGCAGCGGTGCCAGGTCGTCGGCTCCGAGATCGGTTCCGAGCACGCGATTGACCGCGCTGATGCGAACGTCGACCGATCGTTGCTCAGCGGGCAGCTCCGACGTGCGGGCGTCGACCGCTCCGGCGTGGACCTGCAGATCCGGACAGGTCTCCGACAGCAGCTGCACGAAACGAGCGATCGCCAGTGGCATTCCATACGGGTCGACGCCACGCTCGAAACGCGCCGACGCCTCCGATCGCAGATTCGTGCGAGTGACGGTCTGGCCGATCGCAACCGGCGTGAACCAAGCCATCTCCAACGCAATCGAGGTCGTCGCGTCACCGATCTCGGTGTCGAGTCCACCCATCACGCCACCGAGCCCGATGGGCCCGTCGTTGGCGTCGCAGATGAAGAGGTCGCCATCGGTGAACGTCCGCTGCTCACCATCGAGTGTGGTCAGAGCCTCACCATCGCGGGCCACTCGGATCCGGAACCCGCCGCCACCGAGAGTTGCGAGGTCGTAGGCATGGTTCGGCTGGTTCAGTTCCAACATCACGTAATTGCTGACATCGACCACGTTGCTGATCGGGCGCATGCCCGCGGCGATCAGGCGTCGAGCCATCCAACCGGCCGATGGCTTCACCTCGACACCGGACATCACCGTGGAGGTGAATCGAGCACATCGATCTCCGGCCACGATGTCGGCAGGGGCGCTGCGCTCATCGCCGCTGACATCGAGGGTCGGAGTCGGCGGACGGAACTCGACGCCCAGCCTGGCCGCGAGATCGCGGGCGATCCCCACGTATCCCAAACAGTCGGGCCGGTTGCGGGTGACGTCGGCATCGATCAGCGCATCGAGCCTGAGTCCGAGCGCCTCGCCGTACGGACGGCCGAGTGCGCTGTCGGGAGGGAGCACCCGAATACCGGAATGATCGTCGCCGAGGCCGAGCTCACTGGCTGAGCACAGCATCCCTTCGGAGTCGATCCCGAGGATTCCGCGACGCTCGATGGTCATCCCGTTCGGCATGGTGGTCCCGAGAGTGGCGAGCGGCACCACGTCGCCGACCGCCATGTTGAAGGCGCCGCACCACACGTGTCGCTCGATACCGTCGCCGGCGTCGACGTACACGCGCTGCACCCTGGCCGCATCAGGATGCTGGACGAGGCGCAGCACCCGTGCCGTCACCACGCCTGGCACCGTGTCGCCGACCGTCGTGACCGAGTCGACCTCGAGGCCGAGTGCGGTGATGGCGTCGGTCAATCGCTGGACCGCGACGGGATCGGTCGGGTCGCCGAAGTCGCCGTAGTCGTTGAGCCACGACAGCAGGATCTTCACGAGAACTGCTCCATGAATCGGATGTCGTTGGTGAACATGTCGCGGATGTCCTCCACCCCATGTCGTTCCTTGGCCATGCGGTCGATCCCGAAACCGAATGCGAATCCGCTCCACTCCTCAGGGTCGAGTCCACCGGCGCGCAGGACGTTGGGGTGAACCATGCCGCAGCCGCCCAACTCGATCCAGCCGCCGTCGGGGCGTTGGATGTCGAACTCGGCCGACGGTTCGGTGAACGGGAAGTAGCTCGGGCGTAGGCGAGATGTGAAGCCCGCCCCGAAGAACGCCTTCGTGAAGGCCTCGATCGTGCCGGCGAGGTCGGCCATCGTGATGTCCCGGTCGATCACGAGCCCCTCGATCTGGTGGAACACGGGCATGTGAGTGGCGTCGGGGGTGTCGCGTCGAAAAACCCTGCCCGGGGCGACGATGTAGATCGGCGGTTCGCTGGTGAGCATCGTGCGGATCTGGACCGGTGAGGTGTGAGTGCGAAGCAGGGTCGTTCCCGTCGTGCCGTCCGGCGTCGTGTGATCGACGAAGAGTGTGTCGAACTCCCCGCGGGCCGGGTGCCCCTCGCCCATGTTGAGCGCCTCGAAATTGTGCCAATCGGTCTCGACCTCCGGACCCTCGGCGATCTGGAATCCGAGCCCGATGAACACGTCTTCGAGACGTTCCCACGCTTGCGTCACGAGGTGGGCGTGGCCGCGGGCGGGCTTGCCGACGAACTCGGTCAGGTCGAGACGCTCGGACTCGACGCGAACGGCCATCGCGGTGGCCGTCAGGTCGGTTCGGCGATCGTCGAGCGCGGCGGACACGGTGCTCATCGCTTCGTTGATCGCTTGCCCGGCCGCCTTCTTCTCGTCGACCGATTCGAGAGTGCCGAGACGGGTCTTCAACTGGGCGAGGTCGCCCTTCTTGCCGCCGAGTTGCGCCGTCAGAGCGGCAACCTCATCGAGCGTGGTGGCACCCTCGATCTCGGCGAGTGCCGCCTCGCGAGCGGCGGTGATGTCAGTGAGCACGTGGACCTTTCAGGAGCATGGACGTCGGGTGGTACGGGCCCCGGACGAACTCAGGAGACGGGCACAGGAGCGAATGGTC
>JBGTEH010000118.1:0-2085 GCA_041747915.1 Ilumatobacteraceae bacterium | reverse complement strand
TAGTCGCTCCGGTAGATCGACCCTTCGCCGTGGGAGCGGCTGGGCGACTTGCTGACCATGGCGGATCCCCTTCCGTTGGTCCCGCCCACTCTACGCCTCGAATGGCTCCCACGATGGCTCCCAAGATGGTCGAAAACGACCGAACCCCTGGCCCGGCCCGCTTTCGCAGGACCGTGACCAGGGGTTTCGTGGTCGGGGTGAGAGGATTTGAACCTCCGGCCTCCACGTCCCGAACGTGGCGCGCTAACCAAGCTGCGCTACACCCCGTAGCGGCTGGCAATGCTATCCCGTCGAGGCGGGTTCTCCCTCGGGTGATTCTTCGACGGACAAGCCCTCGGTGTAGCGGTCTCCAGCGGCAAGTGCGTCGGCGGCTCGCCGCAGTCGGAGCGCATCGAGCGGCTTGATCAGCCACCCCTCGGCGCCGCTGCGTCGGGCCAGGTGGATGTCGGCGGCCCGGTCGAGCAGCATCAGCACCCGCACGTGCTCGACGGCACCGGCCGACTCGTCGAGCCGGAGCGACATCGTCACGGCCATACCTCCCATCGACCCGATCTGGAGGTCGAGGATGGCAAGGTCTGGCGTCGTCTTGATGACCTCACGGGCGACGGCGCGGCCATCGCGGCACACGGTGAAATGAACGTCATCGTCGCCGAGGGCCGCAACGATCTCGTCGACAATCCAGTCGGCGTCGGTGGCAAGCAGGATGTGCACGACCGAGACGCTACCGCTCGACAATGGGCTGGTCGAAGAGATGCGAGGCGATCATGCGCAGGCCGTCCAGGTCGTGGACATCACGGTCGAGCAGCGGGAGCACCACGACGCGATCGGTACCGGCGACCGCACCGAGAGGTTCGACCACGTCGAGCTCGCGCTCGCGCACGATGCGAAGATCAGCCACGTTGCGCCACAGGCGGGCCACATCAGCTTCGCCGGCCTCGCTCGCCTGCTCGGCGTGGGTGGCAGCATCCAGCGACGTGCCCTCACCGAAGGCCGGGTGGGCCCGATTGACGATGGCCGCCGTGACGTCGACTCCCTGGTCACGGAGCTGGTCGACGAACCACACCGCCTCGGAGATCGTGTCGTGATGGGGCGACGCAACCACGACGAACGACGTCTCGGGGGCACGGATGAGCGCGATCACTGCGTCGGCACGTTGACGGAAGCCGGTCTCCATCCCTGCGAAAGCCTGGAAGAACTCCACCGCGTCGGTCAGGACGTCGGTCCCGACGACTCGTCCGATCGCCCGCAGGATCGGTTGGGTGGCCGTCCCGATCAGCCTGAGACCACCCTTGGTGGGCAGCATCAGAAGCCGGAACAGACGGTGATCGAGGAATCGCGAGAGGACAGCAGGCGCATCGAGGAAGTCGAGCGCGGTCCGACTCGGCGGCGTGTCGACGACCACGAGATCGAACCGATCGTCGGCGTGGAGCGAATGGAGCATCTCGGCCGCCATGTACTCCTGGGTCCCGCTGAGTGATCCGGCGATGTTGCGGTAGAACGTGTTCTTCAGGATCCGATCGACCTGCTCCTCGCTCTCGGCGTTGGCCCGCACGATCCCATCGAAGGTGGCGGCGGTGTCGAGCATCATCGCCCACAGCTCGCCCGGGCCGTCGGTGCCGCCGGCGTCATCGATGCCGTCGAGTGCGATGCGTTGGGGAAACGACGCCAATCCACCGATCAGCCCGAGTGCATCGGCGAGACGCCGGGCCGGGTCGATGGTGACCACGACGGCGCGTCGACCCCGGCGAGCCGCTTCGAGCCCGAGCACCGCCGCCGTCGTGGTCTTGCCGACACCGCCCGACCCACAGCACACGATGACCGACGAGTTCTCGACGAGGTCGTCGACGGTGCTCACGACGCGACATCCTCTGGTGGGCCGATGGCGAGCGCGAGATCGTCGATGTCGCTCGGTGTCAGACCAGCCACGAGCTGAGCCGGAAGAAGTACCTGAGCGAGCGGAAGTCGGTCGGCCAGCCGGGCGATCTCCTCGGCCTGAACCGCACGGCGAGACCGTCGGAAGGCCGCAGCGTCGGCCAACACGGCCGCGCTGGCCTCGTCCAACGCCGCAACCGAGGCGGCGACGTC
>JBGTEH010000117.1:0-2874 GCA_041747915.1 Ilumatobacteraceae bacterium | reverse complement strand
AAAGATGTCAGTCTGTATCTGCTCGAGCGGGCACCCACCTGGCTCGAGGATTTCTGACGCTGTCACCACACCGACCGGGAGAGCCATGCGAGTCCACGAACTGATCGACATCCTCAGCGACCAGCCCGCCGACGCCGAGGTCGAGTTGGCGGTGATCGCACCGGTCGAGGACGGATCCGACGACATCACTGTCGACCGCTACTTCGTCGACGGGGTTCTTCCCTGGGAGGACGACGAAGACGACGAGGACTCCGACGGCGAGCTGACGATCTGGCTCGTCGGTGGCGAGGAAGCCGATGTCAACGCGTTCCTCGACGCGATCGAGCAGCCAGACGCCTGACCCCTGGCGAGCATCCGCCGCTCAACTGCGGTGGAGCCAATCGCTCACCTCTGGGGTCGTCAACTGATCGATACGTCGCCAGTAGATCGATTCTCGTTCGGGCGTCATCAACGATCGCCAGTCGCCGCCGTCGCCTGAGCGGAAGAACAGCGCCGGGTCGGTGAAGATCCGCTTCGTGTTCGGAGCGAGGTCGTCAGCGCGGGAGCGCATCTTGTCGAACGATGCCTCGTCGGCGAGCGCCTCGATGTGTTCACAGGTCGTCTCGAGTCCGACCGCCGCCGCGAGTCGAGTCATCGTGGAGACACGGTCGGTGCTCATGTCGTGAAAGTGGAACAGCTGAACGTTGGGTGACTGTCGGCGTTCCCATGCATTGTTTGCGTGGCCGAGAACATGCGCCAAGGACATGCTGACGTTCGGTTCGTCGTTGACGAGCCAGAGATCGAGTCGCTCCTCGACGGTCGGGAGCGGATCGCGATGGAATTCGACGAGCGCGTCGAGACCCCCCGACTCGCCGATCACTGTGGCGAACTGCTTCGTGTCGATGTTGGCCATGTGATGTTCCCACGAGACGAACACGTCGCGAGGATCGCGGGCCACGGCGACGAAGGTGGCGTCGTTCCACTCGGGAACACCGTCGAGTGGTGTGTGCGTCTTCACGAATCGACGGTGCTCCTGCGCATCGAGATGTGCGAGCACCTCGTCGTCGCTGCGCGTCCTCATGTCGAGCCACGGCGACAGGTCGTCGAGGCGACCGGGGAAATCCGCTCCGTCGAACACGAGCAGCGCTCCTCATCTGCGTGAGCGTGGTGCCGCACTTCGGCGGCGTAGAGATGACGATGTCGCCGGACCGGTGCTCGAACTTCGACCAGCGCGCGCTGTCGGACACTGCATTGCGGTAGCGCTTCATTGCCCCTCCCACCGGTGGAGAGTACCAGCCGGCTCTTCACTACTGTCGGCCGACATGGAGCCCGACAGTGCCCGTCGTGTCCGCCAAGCCGGTGAGGTCGTCGTCGGCGTGGTCGACCCGTTGTGCCCTGCGGCGGTCGACTCACTACGCGCCTATTTCGCCGAACTCGACCATCGATTCGACGGCGGCTTCGACGCCGGCAACGCAGCGTTCGACGACGCGTCGTCGTTCGTCGAACCCGACGGCTCGTTCATGGTTGCGACGTACGCTGCCGCGACTGTTGCCTGTGGCGCGATTCAACGGGTCGATTCCGAATGCGGTGAGATCAAACGAATGTGGGTGTCGTCCGACTGGCGGGGCGTGGGCCTCGGGCGTCGCATGCTCGGCGAGCTCGAGCGTCGAGCCGGCGAACTCGGATACCGAACCCTGCGACTCGACACGAACGATGTGTTGACCGAGGCGATCGCTCTCTACGTGTCTGCCGGCTACCACTCGATCGAGCGCTACAACGACAACTCCTACGCACGTTGCTGGTTCGAGAAAGACCTGACCTGATTCGGCGAGAGTCCGTTTGCGTGGATGTCGTGTGCGCTGGGGAGCCCCCAGAGCTCCCGAACGCACACGACATCCTTCACGACTACTGGACGATGATCGTCCCGGTCATGTTCGAATGGATCGAACAGTGATACGCGAACGTGCCGACCGCGTCGAAGGCTTCGTCGAACGTCGCGCCTGTCGCCATGTCGCCTGAATCGAAGGAGCCGTCGTCGGCAGTGACAGTGTGGACAACGTCTTGGTCATTCGTCCATGTGATCGTCGTGCCCACAGTCGCGGTGACGGTGTCAGGGCTGTACTCGAAGTCGTCGATGCCAACCGTCGTTCCAGTTGCGGTAGGTGCGTTCGATGCCGAGTCTGCTGGCGGTGTTGCCGAGTCAGCGCTGGGTTCTGGAGAGCTTCCACACGCAACGAGGAGGAGCGGCGCCAACACCAGCGTGCCGACCAGTGCCCGGGTTGTGTGTTTCATGAGGCCATCACCCTGTCTTGCTCGTTGGAACCCGGTTCGGACGAATGTGCTGCCGCATCCAGTATGCCGCATCGACCAGGCACGGCCGGGCCGACCGTCAGCATTGACGGTCGGCCCGTAATGTTCACTCTGGGGTCGGACGATGGTCAGGCCGCAGCGAGGTCCGTCTTGGCGAAGACATCTGGCACCGGGTACTGGCCGAGCACGTAGTACAAGATCGCAGCGTGTTGGGCGTCAGTGATCTGGATTGATCCTGCCAACATGATCGCGTCCTTGTCGGTCAGCACGTTCTGAGCACTGAGGTATGTGGCCGCAGCGATCTCCTCCAACATCAGCGCCAGCTCCGCCGCACCAACGACGTCGGTGACTTCCGCGAACGCAGCATCGACGGTCGGCTTCAAGGTCGCATTGGGCTCGGTGACCTCGGCGGCGCCAGCGCCCGAGAGCACCGCATTCCACGCATCGAGATGCTCTTGATGTTGGGCCATCGCCACGGTCACGAACTCACCGACGGCCGGTGGGACCTCACCGAGGCTCCCAGCTCCGGCAGCATCGAGCGCCGCTTTGTAGGTTTGGACTGCCAGCACTTCGAGGCCGGCTGCG
>JBGTEH010000116.1:0-6156 GCA_041747915.1 Ilumatobacteraceae bacterium | reverse complement strand
GGCAACGCCGATCAGGGCACCGTGATCTTCACCGACCGCAACGGCACACTGCTGCAACCGTCGGGGGCGAAACCCAAACCCCCCGGGGCACCACCACCACCACCACCCCGACGGTACGCGCACCCCCTCGGCGAACGCCTCGACACCCACTACCTCCACTTCCCAGAACCCGGCACCCGCCGACACCGCGCCGCCTGAGCTCACCAACACGCCGCCCGGCCAATGTGGGCCGATCTCAATCCCACACTCAGATCCACGGAGCTGCTTTCGTACAGTGGGCGCCGTGACCGACACCTTCCCCCGTCAGTACGCCCGTACGCAGCGACTCACACTCGGAGAACCCCGCAACATCACGGTGTCGCCCGATGGTCTGCGCGTGATCTTTCTGCGCAGTTCGCACGGAAGCGATCCGGTGAACTCGCTGTGGATGCTCGACGGCCCGACCGGTGACGAACGCCTCATCGCCGACCCTCGCGCACTCCTCACGGACGACGACAACGATGACAACCAGCTCCCACCGGAGGAACGGGCACGCCGCGAACGAACCCGCGAGGGTGCAGGTGGGATCACCTCGTACGCAACCGATGACGCGTGCACGGTGGTCGCCTTCGCGCTCGGCGGTCGGCTCTTCGTGGGCGGAGTCCTGTCCGGTACCGCCCGATCGCTCGACGTCACCGGTCCTGTCTTCGATCCCCGTCCGGACCCACTGGCGCGTCGCGTGGCCTACGTCAGCGGCGCGACGTTGCGCATCGCCGACCTCGACGGCTCGTCGCGAGTCCTCGCCGGCGACGATGAATTCGAAACCGTCACCTGGGGGAGTGCCGACTTCATCGCCGCCGAGGAGATGGGGAGATTTGGCGGCTACTGGTGGTCACCCGACGGCGAGACGCTCGCCGTGTGCCGCGTCGACGTCGAGGCGGTCGGTGAATGGACGATCGCCGACCCGGCGCATCCTGATCAATCCGCCGCCACCGTCCGTTATCCCGCTGCGGGCACTCCGAACGCGGAGACCACACTCCATCTCGTCGACCTCGACGGATCGCGAACCGCCGTCGAATGGGACCGCGACAGATTCACCTACCTCGCAGCGGTGAATTGGACGGCCGCGGGACTCGTGATCCTCGTCCAGTCGCGCGACCAACGAACCTCGATGGCACTGCGCGTCGAGACCGACGGCCCGACGCGCGGCACGACGGTCGTGTCGGCAACCGACCGCGACGACGCGTGGGTCGAATTGGTACCCGGCACACCCGCGCTGCTCCCCGACGGCCGCCTGATACAGGCCGCCGATCGCGAGGGAGCGCGGCGCCTGATGATCGATGGCGAGCCGGTCACACCGGCCGACCTCCAGGTACGCAGCGTTCTCGGCGCCGATGACGACGGCGTGCTCTTCCAGGCGAATCCGATCGACGATGCCACGCAGTTGCACGTGTGGCGGTGGGATGGCGCTCGCAACGATGTCGTGGTCGACACGCCAGGTGTGCACGCCGCCGTTGTCGGCGGCTCCACGACGGTCGTTCGATCAGCCACGCTCGAAACCGCAGGGTCGACGACGACCGTCCATCATGACGCCGACTCGATCACGATCCGGTCATTCGCCGAGCAGCCGCTCGTGATCCCGAACGTACGGATCATGCACGTCGGCGAACGCAATCTGGCGACCGCCGTCCTGATGCCCCGCGGCCACGACGGGACTCCCCTTCCGGTGCTGCTCGATCCATACGGCGGCCCTCACGCTCTGCGAGTGACGCGGTCACACAACGCACACCTCACGTCGCAGTGGTTCGCCGATCAGGGCTTCGCGGTCGTCGTGACCGATGGGCGCGGGACGCCGGGGCGCGGGAGCGAGTGGGAACGCGCGGTTCATGGCGATCTGGCCACCGCAGCGCTCGATGACCAGATCGATGCGCTCCACGCGATTGCCGGCCAGGTCGACGGGCTCGACCTCGACCGCGTGGCGATTCGCGGTTGGAGTTTCGGCGGGTATCTCGCGGCGCTCGCGGTTCTTCGCCGACCCGACGTGTTCCACGCTGCGATCGCCGGCGCACCTGTCACCGAATGGCGCCTCTACGACACGCATTACACCGAGCGCTACCTCGGCGATCCGGCGAAACGATCCAACGGCTACGACGCGAGTTCGCTGCTGACGGCCGCAGCCGATCTGACTCGCCCACTGCTGTTGATCCACGGACTCGCCGATGACAATGTCGTGGCCGCCCACACCCTGCAACTGTCGTCCGCGCTGCTCACGGCCGGCCGGCCCCACGAGGTGCTCCCGTTGGTCGGCGTCACCCACATGACGCCGCAGGAGACCGTCGCAGAAAACCTGCTGGTGCACCAACTCGAATTCCTCCGACGGTCGCTCGCCACGCCACGGTTGCAATCACGTAACGTGACCGACCAAGAATGATGAACCGCCGACTTCTCGACCTGTACCAGGGCGTCGCCGTGCACGCGACCGCCGACCTCGAACACCGTGCAGCGCTCGAACTTCTGGCACTCGTGATGCTGTCGGACGACAGCGTCAGCGACGACGAGGTGAACCTGCTCCGTGAGATCAGCACCGAGTGGCGAGACGAGGGCGCCACGTTCGAGGAGTACATTCGCCCCGCGATCGAGGAGGCCCGTCACGCCCTCGAAAGGAATCGGGTCGAGGACTTCCTCGACTCGATCGACGCCCGGATCTCCAGCCGACTTCTGCGCGCCGCATTGTTCTCGGCGGCTCGCGACATCGCCGGTGTCGACAACGATGTCACGCCGCACGAGGGCACGATCCTCGCCGATGTCGCCGTGCGCTTCGGCTGAGTTCAAACTCAACCTCGTCGACCGAGGGCAATGCGGTCGCGCCCAGCCAGGTCGGGTCTGATCTCGACATCGGTGTAGCCGCCAGCCGTCAGCAGCGAGGCGACCGAACGCCCCTGGTCCGCTCCGATCTCGACAACGAGCCATCCACCGGAACGAAGTCGCGTCCAGGCGTCAGCGACGATGGGGCGAATGTCGTCGAGGCCGTCGGGGCCTGCGAACAGCGCTCGGTGTGGTTCCCAGTCGGCGACTGCGAAATCGAGTTCGATCGAGCCGTCGGCGACGTAGGGCGGATTCGACACGATCACGTCGAAGCGCAGCTCGACGGGTAGCGCGTCGAACCACGAACCGCGAGCGACGCGAACGTTGACCCCCGCTCTGCCGAGCCCCGCGATGTTTGCACGGGCAACGTCGAGGGCATCGTTGCTGATGTCGGTGATCCAAACCGTCGTGCCGCCGAGCGGGAGTTCGTGGGCGAGCGACAGGCCGATCGCCCCCGACCCTGTCCCGAGATCGGCAACCATGCGCATCGGACCCACGACGGATGCCTTCTCGATGGCGACACCGGCGACGAGTTCGGTCTCCGGCCGCGGGATGAGCACCCGGCGGTCGATGGCGAGCGTGATGCGTCTGAACTGCCATTCGCCGAGCACGTACTGCAGTGGCTCGCCGGATCCCAGCCGAGCGGCCATCGCGTCGAGATGACCGACCATGCGCACCGTCGCGGGCTCGTCGAGCCGGGCCAGGAACTCGTCACTGTCGATCGAACCCGATGCAACTTCGCAGAGCCACCGTGCGCGCGACCGGTCGCCGACCGCGCTGGTCGTCTCGACCCAGAGCTCGCGCCACGTCACGGTCGGCCCATCACCGTGGTCGGCCGATTCGAGCATCAACCGTCGGCGAGGAGTCGGGCGCGCTCTTCGGCGGCGAGCGCATCGACGATCACTTGCAGGTCGCCGGCGAGGATCGCCGCGAGGCGGTACACCGTGAAGCCGATGCGGTGGTCGGTCACCCGATTCTCCTTGTAGTTGTACGTCCGGATCTTCTCGCTACGCCCGCCACCGCCCACCTGCGATCGCCGTTCGGCCGAGAGCTCATCGCTGCGCTCGCGTTCGGCGAGCTCGAACAGGCGGGCGCGCATCACCAGCATTGCCCGCGCCTTGTTCTGCAGCTGTGATCGCTCGTCCTGCATCGACACGACTACGCCGGTCGGACGGTGCGTGATCCGCACCGCGGAGTCGGTGGTGTTGACGCTCTGACCACCGGGGCCGCTCGCGCGGAACACGTCGATGTCGAGATCGCGATCGTCGATCTGCACGTCGATCTCGTCGACCTCGGCGAGCACGGTCACCGTGGCCGACGACGTGTGGATGCGACCCTGGCTCTCGGTTGCGGGCACCCGCTGCACACGGTGCGGGCCACCTTCGAACTTGAGGTTGCGCCAGGCGGTGGCGCCGCTGACTTCGAACGTGATGTCGTTGAAACCACCCATGTCGCTCGGCGACGCCGACAGGGTGGTGACCCTCCATCGATGTGCGGCCGCATAGGCGAGGTACATCTCGTGGAGGTCGCGGGCGAACAGATTTGCCTCCTCGCCGCCCTCGGCACCGCGGATCTCCATGATCACGTTCTTGCCGTCGTGCGGATCGCTCGGGAGCATCAGGTCGCGAAGTTCGTCTTCGATCGCCGCCACGTCGGCCGCGGCCGTGTCGATCTCGCCGACGAGCATGTCGCGTTCGGCACCACTCGCGCCGTCGAGCATCTCGCGGGCGGTGTCGGCGTCGGCGCCGCGTTCGCGGAGGCGCCGGTACGCGTCGACGACCGGGCCGAGTTCGTTGTAACGGATCGACAGCCGTCGCAGCTGGTCGGGATCTGCGTGTACCTCGGGATCCGAGAGTTGGCGCTCGAGGGTCTCGTACTCGTCGACGACGTGGGCGAGGCGGTCGAACATGGCGAGTCGAGGCTACTGGCGGTCAGATCGTGCGGATCTCCACCTGGCTGGCGAGAAGCGCGAGGAGTTCCTCGGTGATCGCCACGCGGTCGCGCTCGCGGAGCACGACGATCACCGGATCATCTGACGTCGCTTGAACGTCGGCGACGAAACCGACGAGATCGACATCGACTCCGACCGAACACACGACCCGACACACGCGGCCGGAGGGGTCGACGGCGCTGGCCACGCACGGGACCGCGTCCTTCAGGTTCGCACGCGCCAACGGGGGCTCGGCCGGCTCGACCTGTTGCATCTCGATGAGGGCAGGGTTGCCCTGCAGCCGCCACCTGTCGAATCGCTCTTGGGCGAGGCGGTTCAGAGGGTGCTGGGGAGCCTCCCGGGAGCGGTGTTTCGCGACCGCTTCGACCACCGTGGCGAGCGCGTCGGGCGTCGGCATCTCGCCGTGGATCAGCCGGAATGCCTCGCGGTCGTTGTCGCCCACGCCCACTTCGAGCTGCACGCCGTCGACGGCGAACAACGACGGGTCGATGTCGCCCGGTTCGGTGATGTGACCGGTGGTTGGTCGCTCGACGACCCGGCACACCTCCAGACCAGCCACCGTGCCGGTGACCACGCCGTGCTCGACGTTCACGTCGGCGCCCGCCACGGTGATCATGTCGGCGAGAGCGAGATGCGACGCGATCGGGCGCGCCGGATCGGCGAGCGGCTCGGCGACGGCGGGGAGCAACACTCGATCCTCGGCGAACCACACCGTCACGGGGAGGGCGAGCCGTTCGGCACGCCGGGCCAGCAGCCCGGTATCGGCTTCGGCGATCAGGTCGAGCGACGTGGCGTGCTGACGCAGCGCCCACGCGAGCGCACCTCCGAGCGATCGGTCGGCACGCCCTTCGACGAGGACCCACGCAGCACCGTCCACCACCAGCGCCGCACCGCTGGGGAAGGCCGATGGTTCGAGGTCGAGCGACCGGCCGAGGTGATCGGCAACGAGCG
Organism: Ilumatobacteraceae bacterium; assembly: GCA_041747915.1. GTDB lineage: Bacteria > Actinomycetota > Acidimicrobiia > Acidimicrobiales > Ilumatobacteraceae > Sva-07. The sequence goes on along the minus strand of JBGTEH010000116.1, from coordinate 410 downwards.
CGCGCAATTTCACGCCGAGCAGGCGGCTACGACGTTCGCTCGTGTCGGGCACAGACCCGACGCTACCGAGTCGGGTTCAGACGAAGTAGCCCGTCACGTCGGCGAGGAGGTTGACCGTTCCCGAGCTGTTGAACAGCCGGATGTTTCCGTTGGGGCCGAGCTTGGCGATGACGAGGTTGGCGATCGCGGTGCCGGGTGACACGTTGAGACTCGACGCGTCCGGGCGCCCCACGCCGTCGGGATACACCGTCACGAACGTGTCGGAGGTTGCATCGACGGCCGTGACGTTCAGCACGACCGCTTGCGCGTTCGACGCAACGCCACCGACACCGCCGACGGCGAGCACGACCTCGGACCGGGGGCCGATCGTCGCCCGCGCCGCACCGATCGCGCTGCGGGTGTCGAGCAGG
>JBGTEH010000115.1:0-1649 GCA_041747915.1 Ilumatobacteraceae bacterium | reverse complement strand
CGGCACCGGCGAGCCGGCGGCGTGGATCTGGGGAATCGCCATCCGTCGATTGCTGGGCGTGCTGCGTGGTCGCAGCCGATGGGGTCGTGATCGCACGTTCCACGACCCGATGCCTGACGTCGTCACGAACGCAGAGGAGGTGGTCGTGATGGGCGTCGAGCACGGCGATCTGGCCGGCGCCCTGATGTCGCTCTCACCCGAATTGCGTGCGGTGGTGCAAGCCACCGTGCTCGACGGTCTGACCACCCGCGAGGCCAGCGACCTGCTCGGGATACCGACCGGCACTGTGAAGACACGAATGATGCGGGCGCGCATCGAACTACGAGGAGCACTGGCATGATCGACACCACCTGGCACGCACCGGCGAGCCTCATCGAGCAGTACGCGGCGGATCCGTCGTCGGTGGACGATGCCCGTGCCTCGTCGCTCGAAGCCCACCTGGTCGGTTGCGCCGCTTGTCGCGACGCGCTGGACACCATGGTTGGACCGTTCGTCGCGGTCGAGTCGTGGTCCGCGCTGGTCGACGTGATCGACCGGCCGCACGAGCGTCTCCTCGAATGGGGGCTGCGACGGATGAGGGTGCCGGAGGGTTGGTCGCGACTGCTCGGCGCCACGCCGGCATTCACGCTTGCGTGGCTCGCAGCGGTCGCTGCGATCACCGCCCTGATCGTTGCGCTGGCGGGTGCGAACGACGCGACCGGCGGGTTCCTGGTCGTCGCCCCGCTCGTTCCGCTCGTTCTCGTCACCGGGGTGTTCGCTCCGGTGAGCGACCCGGCCGGTGAAGCGGGGGTGGCCACCGCGATGCACGGGTTCGGGTTGGTCGTGCGCCGTGCGGTGATCGTGGGGGTCACCGCCTTCGTCGCGCTCGGCGTCGCCGACCTCGCACTCGGAGACCTCGGCGCACCCGTCGCGGCATGGGTTCTGCCCTCGCTGGTGCTGTCGGTGTCGGTGATCGCGCTCGCGACGTGGATCCCCGCGGAGGTCGCGGCCGTCGTGCTCGTCGGAGCATGGTTGATTGGCGTTGCCATCGTGTGGTGGATTCGCGATGGCCACGTCGAGATCGCCGCAACACCCATTTTCGGTGTTCAGGGCCAGATGCTCTGGATTGCGCTTCTCGCACTGGCCGCAGTCGCGGTCGTGATGCGACGAGAGCGATTCTCCACCATGGAGGTGTTCGGATGAGCGCAACGGTCACGGTCACCGGTCTGCGCAAGACGTTCGGATCGATGCGCGCACTGGACGATGTCGATGTCACGTTCGGCCCGGGCGTCAACGGTCTGCTCGGCCCGAACGGTGCCGGCAAGACGACGATGTTGCGCATCCTCGCTACCGCCATGGCGGCCGACACCGGCCGCATCGTCATCCTCGGCGAGGATCCAACCACCTCGTCGGGCCGACTCGAAGTACGGCGCCGACTCGGGTACCTCCCGCAGGAACCCGGGTTCCACCGCAACTTCACCGCGTTCGAGTTCGTCGACTACGTGGCGATCCTGAAGGAATGGGGTGACCGCAAGCCACGTCACGACGAGGTCCGTCGCGTGCTGTCGCTTGTGGGGCTCGAGGGCGAAATGCACAAGCGGATCGGTCGCATGTCAGGCGGCATGCGACGCCGGGTGGCGATCGCCCAGGCGCTGATCGGCAGCCCGGAG
>JBGTEH010000114.1:0-19986 GCA_041747915.1 Ilumatobacteraceae bacterium | reverse complement strand
TCGCCCCGGCGATCGGGCCGATGCTCGGCGGAATCCTGGTCGACAGCGCGTCGTGGCACTGGATCTTCCTCATCAACGGCCCGATCGGTGCGGTGGCCATCGTGCTGTCGTTCGTGTGGCTCGACGAGACACGCCAAGATGCGCCCGGCCGGTTCGACATCGCCGGCTTCGTTCTCTCCGCGGCAGCCGTGGCGATCCTTCTCTACACGCTGTCGATCGGCCCCGAGAAGGGCTGGCTGTCGGCGACCACGATCACGCTCGCCGTCGTCGGTGTGTCGTGTCTCGTTGCGCTGATCGTGATCGAACTGCGCATCCCGAATCCGATTCTGATGCTCCGCCTCTTCGAGGACCGCCTGTTCCGGCTCATCAACATTTCGGCGGCGATGACCTACGCCGGATTCTTCGGCATGATCTTCGTGCTCCCGCTCTACCTCCAGAGCCTGCGCGGCTACTCGGCGTTCCAGAGCGGACTCGCCCAGTCGCCGCAGGCGGTCGGGGTGTTCCTCGTGTCGAACCTGCTGGGCCGACGGCTGTATCGCACGGTCGGACCGCGTCGGCTGATGGTCGTCGGCACGGCGGCGACCGCCGCGATCACCTGCCTGTACGCGACTGCCGGGCTCACCACTCCCCTGTCGACGATCGCTGCGATCTCGTTCATGCGGGGTCTCGCCGTCGGCTTGGTGTTCGTGTCGATCCAGACCGCGGCGTACGCCACCACATCGATGGCCGACACCGGCCGAGCGACGAGTCTGTTCAACACCCAGCGCCAGGTCGCCTACGCCGTTGGCGTCGCGCTCGCCGCGACGGTCATCTCAGCGATATTGCCGGACGGCAGCGCGGGTGCGTCCGACACCGACCTGTTGTCGGCATACCAGGCGGGGTTCCTCGCCGTCGGGTTGATCATGGTGCCTGCGGCATTCGTCTCGTGGTTCATCGACGACGACGATGTCGCCGCGACGCGCGGCCTCACGCCATCTTCAGCGTCGGCCGCGCAGCCTGCGCGCGCCTGACTCGTCACCTCGTGGCCCGAACCCGGACAATCGATCTGGCTGACCGACCGTTACGCCGGGGGTCTGACCTCTGGCGTAACGGTTCGGCGTTTGGCGGAGCGCACGGCGGCGCCGCCGATCCGCAGCATCTTGGTGTCACCGAACGGGGTGCCACCGACCTGGTTGAGGATCATCGCCACGGCCAGGCCGGACTCGGGGTCGCCCCAGCCGCCGGAACCGCCGAAGCCGAAGTGCCCGAACGCCCGCGGCAGCACGCCAGACGTGGTACCGACGAGGTGATAACCGAGGCGCCAGCGCATGTTGAACCCGACGCCGGCATCGCGGCCGACCTTGGTTCCGCTGCGACCGTCGCCACGCGACCCCAGGGTCGTTTGGATCCGCGTCGCCTCACGAAGGGTCTCGGCCGACACGAACGGTGGGCCGTCGAAGTCGTCGGGCGTCGCCAGCGCGGCGTACATCCGAGCAAGCGAACGGGCGGTGAAGACACCGTTGGCTGCCGGGATCTCGCCGTCGTGGATGTGATCGGTCGTCGCCACATCGATCATGTCGTCGATGACGAGCGCCTGGTACATCGGCTGAAAGCTCTTGATCCTCGCCAACGTCTTGGTCATCTTGAACAAGCGAGCAGCACCCTTCGGATCGACGAGCTGCTCGGCGATGTCGCCGCGCACCTCCGCGGGCGCTCCGATGTACATGCCACCGATCCCGAGCGGTGATGCAATCTCTCGCTGGAGCGCCTGGTTCACCGTGAGGCCCGTGATGCGACGGATGACCTCGCCGACGAGCCATCCATAGGTGAGTGCGTGGTACGCCGAGCGGGTGCCGATCTCCCATTTCGGCTCGGCCTCGGCGAGCAGCTTGGTCATGTGGTCCCAGTTGATGAGATCCTCGGCCGAATCGGCGATCGACCGAACATCGTGGAGTCCCGCCTGGTGTGTGAGGAGGTGGCGCAGCGTGATCGTCTCCTTGCCGGCCGCAGCGAACTCGGGCCAGTAGTGGGCGACCGGCGTGTCGTAGTCGAGCAGCCCCTGGTCGACGAGGCGATGCACGATCGTGGCCACCACGCCCTTGGTCGTCGAGTAACTCATCGACATCGTGTCGCGCTGCCACGCGTCACCGGCGGCGTTGCGGACACCCTTCCACGCGTCGACGACGAGTTCGCCGTGGTGGTACACGGCCACGGCCATGCCGCCCGGGGCGGACTTCATGATCGAGTGGACCTTCTCGGTCACGAGTGCGAAATCGGGATGAACGAAACCTTCCATGCCCTCTTCCTATCTGGAGACGGGCCTGATGGTCATGCCCTTCACGACTCTCACGGCCGACGAGATCACTGGCTCGAGAGACCGACCGAGTCGATGACCGAGGCCGTCGTTGCCTCGACCGAACTGGCGATGCCCTCGGCCGCCTTGCGCCCGCTCCAGAAGATCGATGGTCGGCCACCGGTGTCGAGCACGGCGAAGAACAGCCCGCCGAGCAGACCGGCGTTCTTCATGAACTGGGTTCGCTGGCGTTCGCTCTCGACGGGATCGTCGGTCTCCCAGAACCGGTGACCGGCCAGAGTGGTGGGCACCAGCGACGCGCCGAGGATCACGGCGAGCACCCGCGGCGCGACTCCGAGAGCGAACAGCACGCCACCGACGATCTGGACCGCCGCGTTCGCCTTCACCAGTTGCTCGGTCGACGCGGATGTACCGAGTCTCTTTGCGATCGGCGAGGCGACGGGCTCGGCCGCCGGCACCAGTGTGCTCGCCGACTTCCAACCGTTGATGCCTCCGAAGACGAAGGTGGAAGCGAGCATGGCGCGAGACAGTCCACGCGGTCCGATCATGGGTCCGATCATGTCCGGGCAGTACCCAGACCTGCGACGCCTCACACGTGATTCGGCGAAGAGCTCGCGCCACGCAATTCTCTGCGGAATGAGTCCCGAGGGTGGAAACACATTCCGCAGAGAATCGCCGCGCAGGCTCGCTGACCATCGAGGCGGTGTCGAGCCAGTCCTTCGGTCGATCGAACAGCGACTTGAACACGGCCAGATCCCGCGCCGCGAGAAGCGGCAGCCGAGCGACCGTGAGGGCCTGATCGACGGCGATCACCTTGTCGAGGAGGGATGGCTCAGCGTCGTTCACAGAGTTGGCGAAACGTCAGTGCGTCGAGGTCGCGATGGGCAACAGGAGGCAGCGCACCGGTCAGGTCGAGCAGTTCGAGCAATATCGCCCCGCGCTCCTCGACGGCCGACTCTCGCGGGGTTCGTCGGAGGGTTGCGACAGCGCAGGTGGATTGCCGGGGATGCAGTCGCTGCGAATCGACGCGACCCCCAACCATTCTCTACGGAATGCGTCCCGAGGGGTGAAACGTATTCCGCAGAGAACTGCGGGCGTTACGCCGGGCGTGCGGTCAGATGGTGTTGCCGGCGAACTGGGCGTTGTAGAGACGCCAGTAGGCACCGCGGTCTTCGAGGAGCGTGTCGTGGTTGCCCTGCTCCACGATCTGGCCGTCCTCCATCACGAGGATCACGTCGGCCCCACGGATGGTCGAGAGTCGGTGGGCGATCACGAAGCTCGTGCGATTGGCGCGCAGGTTGTTCATCGCCTCCTGGATCAACACCTCGGTGCGGGTGTCGACCGAGCTGGTCGCCTCGTCGAGGATGAGGATCGACGGATCGGCGAGGAACGCCCGGGCGATCGTCATCAACTGCTTCTCGCCGGTGGAGATGTTGTCGCCCTCGTCGTTGATGATCGTGTCGTACCCGTCGGGGAGCGAATGCACGAACCGCTCGACGTAGGTGACACGGGCCGCCTCGTAGATCTGCTCGTCGGTGGCGTCGGGGTTGCCGTAGCGCAGGTTCTCGCGGATCGTGCCGCCGAACAGCCACGTGTCCTGCAGCACCATGCCGATCTCCGAGCGAAGTTCGTGACGCGGGAAGCTCGAGATGTCGCGACCGTCGAGGGTGATGCGGCCGGAGTCGAGGTCGTAGAACCGCATGATCAGGTTGACGAGCGTCGTCTTGCCGGCGCCGGTCGGGCCGACGATCGCAACGGTCTCGCCCGGCTCGGCCACCACGCTCAACCCGGTGATCAGCGGCTTGTCGGGGTCGTACGCGAAGTGCACGTCCTCGAAGGCGACGCGGCCACGCACATCGACCGGATCCGTCGTCGGATCCTGTTCGGGAGACTGCTCCTCGGCGTCGATCAGCTCCAGGACACGCTCGAGCGAGGCGATGCCCGACTGGAACGTCGCAGCCATCGAGGCGAGGTTGGTGAGTGGCTGCGAGAACTGGCGGGCGTCCTGGATCATCGCCTGCATGTCGCCGATGCTCAACGAGCCCGACGAGATCTGCAGCCCGCCGACCACGGCAATGAGGATGTACTGGATGTTGCCCATGAAGATCATGGCCGGCTGGATCAGGTTGGCCATGAACTGGGCGGAGAAGCTCGCCTCGTAGAGGTTGTCGTTGTCGGCGCGGAAGCGGGCCTCGGCTTCGCGCTGGCGTCCGAAACTCTTGACGATCGCGTGCCCGCTGAACACCTCTTCTGCCTGTGCATTGAGTTCGCCGGTGTGGCGCCACTGCGCCATGAAGCGCGGGCGGGCCTTGCCGCCGATGTACTTCATCAAGAACAGCGAGATGGGCACCGTGATCAGCGCCACGAGCGCCAGGAGCGGCGAGATCGTGAACATCATCACCGTCACCCCGATGAGGGTGAGCACCGACGTGAGGATCTGGCTCACGGTCTGCTGGAGGCTCTGCGCGAGGTTGTCGATGTCGTTGGTGACCCGGCTGAGCAGGTCACCGCGCGGTTGGCGATCGATGTAGCTGAGCGGCAGGTGGTTGAGCTTGCGCTCGACCGCTCCGCGCAGCGCGAACATCGACCGTTGTACGACCCCGGCGAGGATGTACGACGACGAGTACTGCAACGCGAACGACGCCACGTACACGATCAGCACGGTGATGAGTTGGCTGTGCAGCTCCGAGAAATCGATGCCCTGACCTGACGAGACGCCCTGGACGATGATGTTCGTCGCTTCACCGAGCAGCTTGGGGCCGAGCACGACCAGCACGACGCTGCCGATCGTGAGCGCGAACACGGCAAACATCCGGGGCTTCTCTGCGCCGAGGATCTCGCCGAGACGCTTGAGCGTCTCACCGAACTTGTCGGAACGCTCGACCGGGATGCCAACCCCGCCACCGGGCCCGAAGCTCGCTCGCCGTGCCTCGGTACCGGCGGTTGCGAGCAGCTTGCGATCGTCCGCGGAGTCACCTGAAACGCTGGGGTCTGACCCCGGCGTTTCAGGCGGCGTTTCAGGTGTGTCGCCGTTGGTGCTCATGCCACCGCTCCTTGGCCGATCTGCGATTCGACGATCTCGGCGTAGGTCGGACACGACACGAGGAGTTCGAAATGAGTGCCGCGGCCGATGATCTCGCCGTCTTCGAGCACGAGTATCTGGTCGGCATCGATGATCGTCGACACGCGTTGCGCCACGATCAGGACAGCGGCGCCAGCGGTGTGCGGCTTCAACGCTGCGCGAAGTCGGGCGTCGGTGGCGAGATCGAGCGCCGAGAACGAGTCGTCGAACACGTAGATCTCGGGCCTGACGACCAGAGCTCGAGCGATGCACAACCGCTGGCGTTGGCCGCCTGAGACGTTGGTGCCGCCCTGGGTGATCGGGCTGTCGATGCCGTCGGGCATCGCCTGCACGAATCCGCTGGCCTGGGCGACCTCGAGGGCCTCCCACAACTCTCCCTCGCTGGCGTCGGGGCGACCGTAGCGCAGGTTCGACGCCACCGTGCCGGAGAAGAGGAACGGCTTCTGCGGCACGTAGCCGACCTTGCTCCACAGCAGATCGAGGTCGAGATCGCGCACATCGACGCCGTCCACGAGCACGCTGCCGTCGGTGGCGTCGGACAGCCTCGACACGAGGTTGACGAGCGTCGTCTTGCCCGACCCCGTGCTGCCGATGATCGCCGTGGTCGTACCCGCCCCGACGCGGAACGACACGTTGCACAACACAGGCCGATCAGCCCCCGGGTAGGCGAAGCCGACATCGCTGAACTCCAACGTGCCTCGCTCGACGACGTCGGTCACCGGATTCTCCGGCTGGCGGACCGTCGATGGCGTGTCGAGCACCTCGGCCACACGCTCGGCGGCGACCGCGGCCCGCGGGATCATCGACACCATGAACGTCATCATCACGACGGCGAACAGGATCTGCATCAGGTAGCTGAGATAGGCGACGAGCGACCCGATCTCCATCTGGCCGGCACCGATCCGGTCGCCACCGATCCAGATCACGGCGACGCTGGAGACGTTGATGATGAGCATCACCGTGGGGAACGTCGCCGACATCAGTCGCCCGGCCCGGAGTGAAGTCTGGGTCAACTCGTCGTTGGCCCGCGCGAAGCGCTCGACCTCTTGCGGTTCGCGCACGAACGCTCGCACGACGCGCATCCCGGTGATCTGCTCGCGCAGTACGAGGTTGACACGGTCGATGCGGAACTGCATCGCCTGGAACGACGGGATCATGCGGTACACGATCGAGCCGAGCGCGATGACCGCAGTGGGGATCGCGACGACCAGGATCATCGAGAGGCCCGGATCTTCCCGGACGGCGAAGATGATCCCGATCACCATGGTGATCGGTGCGGTGATCATCAGCGTGCACGCCATCACGACGAGCATCTGGATCTGCTGTACGTCGTTGGTCGTGCGGGTGATCAGCGATGGCGCCCCGAACTGGCCGACCTCACGAGCGGAGTACCCGGTCACCGTGTGGAACAGGTCGCGCCGGATGTCGCGACCGAACCCCATCGCCGCCCTCGACGCGTACCAGACCGCACCGACGGTGAAGATGATCTGGATGATGGTGAAGCCGATCATCACGGCGCCCGTCGTGAGGATGTAGTCGTTGTCGCCCTGGAGAACACCGTTGTCGATCAGCAGTGCGTTGATCGTCGGCAGGGTGAGCGCGGCGAACGTGGCGACCGACTGCAAGCCGATCACGACGTACAGGAGCCTGCGGTACGGGCCGAGGTGGCTCTTGATGAGTTGCCAGAGTTTCATGAGCGGTTTCCTGAACCGACGCCGTGGAGGACGGTGTCGACGATGTCGGACGCGTCGGATGCCTGAGCCGCGATCATCGGATGGGTGAGCGAGAGGGTGAGCGCGCGCAGCATGCGCGCAGCGTTCGCCGGATCGATGCGGATCTGATCGGCGTGCGCCTCGAAGATCTCGACGAGCGCCGGGCTGTCGGTCATCGGCCGCTTGACCTGCTCGTGGCGCTTGGGGCCGAGGTGCGACAGCAGTGTCCACACGTCGACCACCCGGCGTTGGATCAACACGGTCGCCTGCACCAGCTGATTCTCGAAGCCCAGCGTCTGATCGATCGCACGAACCGCTTCCTCGAACGGCTCTTGATCGAGCGCGGCCTCGAGCGTGGCGTCGAGCAGTTCGTCCTTGTCGGCGAAGACCCGGAAGATGGTGCCTTCGGCGATGCCGGCCGCGCACGCGATCTGTCTCGTGGTGATCGCCTCGCCGTGCTCGGCGAGCAGAGGCCGCACGGCTTCGATGATCGCTGCGCGCCGTTGCTCGGGAGGTAGAGCCGCGGCCCGCTTCGACGGCGTCGCCGCAGTGAAGGGCGCAGTTGGCATGCGACGGATCCTAACTGAGTGAGCGCTCACTCACACCGAAGGCGATGAGTTTCAGGTCCGCCCGCCGCGCCACAATCTCATCGCTCGGAATTGGCGATGAGTTTCAGGTCCGCCCGCCGCGCCACAATCTCATCGCTCGGGAGTAGTGAGGTCGGAGACGCTGGCGCGAAGTGCTTCGAGGTAGGCGTCGTAGCCCTTCGAGCTGGGGTGGAAGCTGGCGCCGCTGATCGTGAGGGGACCATCGTCCCAGTGATCGCTCACCACGCCGCTCGCCGTCATGCTGCGCTGCAAGGTGTCGCCGAACACGGCGTCGTTGATGTACCGATCGCGTTGCCAGAAGCGGCACGCCCCGTGGTTGTCGAATTGGTCCAGCACCGAGACGAACCGCATGTCGGCGCCGGTCGCCGAGGCAGCTGCCCCGACGGCGATCATGATCACCGAATTCAGTCGGTCCACCTGGTCGTCGACCCAGTCGGCCTCGCCGCGCCCGAAGCCGGTGACACCCTCGCACCACCGGTCGCTCTGCATGAGGCGCGGATAGCCGAGCACTCGCAGGGTCCCAGCGGGATACCGAGCGCCGAGGTCGGTGAACACGGCCGTGAGATCGGCACGGATCCGAGCGAGATTGACGACCTGATTACTCGCCGAGTCATCGCAGCCCATCGAGGTGATGCAGCGCACCAGAGTCTGCGGCCAGTTCTCCCCTCGCTCCGTCCGCAGGTCGTTGCCCCCGATCGTCATCGTCACGAGCGTGCCCCGCCCGTCGCCGGGGATGTCGGCCGCATCGACCTGGTTGGCGATGTCGGCGATCGTCGCGCCGGCGCAGGCGACGAACACCGAGTCGGCGCCCAGCTGGTCGGCGAGGCGAGGGCCGGCGGTCTCGTCGAATTCACGGCTGCAGTCGCCGTTGCCGATTCGCGTCGACGGTGAGAACGTCTGCGCCTGCGGCCCGTGATCGTCGAAGTCGGACGCGTCGCGATGGATACCCGCGCCCGAGCTGTACGAATCGCCGAGTGTGACGACCCGTTCGATGCGCGCGGACGCCTGCGACGCCATCACTCCGGCCAGCGGAGTCGCCACCACGAGCACCGTCGCGATCGCCGCCGCCACCGCGCTCGCGGGGAGTCGGGGCCGGCGGATCACGGCCGAAAGACTAGACCCGCACCGCCGATCTCGAGCTGCGCGCCCATCGTCAGGACTCGCGCACCCGGCGGACCAACACCTCCTGCGCGATGGTGGCGACGTGGAGGCCGTCGACGCGGATCACATCACCGGTCACCAACCCCCGCCCACCGTTCAGGCCGTGCGACCGGGTGTCGAACCAGTGCCACTGCGACGGGTCGGTCGAGCGGTGGAACCACACGGAATGATCGAGGCTCGCACCCTGGAACAGTCGTCGGTCACCGTTGTCACCAACCGCGTCCGGGTGGGGGAGTCGAGCAGCGCGCGAGGGTGCGGCGTCAGACATGAAGGCCAGCGCACACTGGTGGTCGACGGGGTCGTCGCCGAGGTCGGCATCGAGGCGGATCCAGTACCCCAGGGTCGACTCGTCGAGGAACGTTGCGCGACGTTGCAGCAGCCCAGCCCACGAGTGGTCGATGTGCGCTGGATCGTCGGGTGGTGCGAGATCAGCCGGGAGCACGGCGATCGGTGCATCGATTTCGTCCTCGCCGACGTGGAACGACACCGACAGGTTGAGAATCGCCCCGCCCGACTGCCGGGCGACCACCTGCCGGGTCGTGAAGGAGCGGCCGTCGCGGAGGCGTTCGACCTCGTAGCGGATCGGCTCTTCGTTGCTGCCCGCACGGATGAAGTAGGAGTGCAGCGAGTGCGCCGGCCGATCCTCGGGAACGGTCATTGCTGCAGCACGAAGGGCCTGCGCAACGACCTGCCCGCCGAACAGTCGACCGCCCCACGGATATCGAGCGGCGATGCCGACATACGTGTCGGGTCCGTGGGGCTCGAGCTGCAGGAGTTCACCGAACTCGATCTCGTGGATCCGCTGCGTCGCCATCGACCCATTGTGGCAGCCAGTGCCCCCAGCCGAGCTGCCCCTCGGAGCGGGTTCAAAGTGCGGCTCGACCCCGACCCGACGGGCTCTCGGCTGGAGGGGGGAGGTCAGCCGAGGCCCATCAGGTGGGATCGATGAAAAGAATACGGAACCGAAGTGGCGCCCGGATGACGACAAGATGGACAGGAACCGACGATTCGGTGAACGATCCGGCGCAGACGACCTGCGACCGACGTGCTATCACGTCACCATGGGGAACGCTGCCGACGACACCAGGTGGCTCGATGCCACCGAGCACGCCCGACTGATCGCAACCGGTGAGGCGACATCGACCGAGCTGGTCGAGGGGGCGATCGATCGCATCGAACGACTGGACGACGACATCAATGCGGTGGTGATGCGTTGGTTCGACCGAGCCCGCGCTCAGGCCGGAGCGTTCGACGAACTGCCCCGACATGCCGCCCAGCGCACAGCGCCGTTCGCCGGAGTGCCGCTGCTGATCAAGGATCTCGGGATCCATGCCGCCGGCCTGCCGCTGACGTCGGGAAACCGAGCGGCGCTCGACGAGCAACCACTGTCGAAGCACGACTCGAACCTGATGGTGCGATTCCGCGAGGCCGGCTTCATCACACTCGGACGTACGAACAGCCCGGAGTTCGGCAGCGTTCCGGTCACCGAGCCGCTCGCCTACGGTCCGACCCGAAATCCATGGAACACCGATCACACGCCGGGCGGATCGAGCGGTGGCGCGGCGGCAGCGGTCGCAGCCGGAATGGTTCCGATCGCTCACGCCAGCGACGGTGGCGGCTCGATCCGGATTCCCGCGTCGTGCTCGGGCCTGGTCGGGCTCAAGCCCACGCAGGGACGGCTCTCGATGGGCCCCGAGCGTGACGAGTCGGGGTTGAGCACGCAACTCTGCGTGAGCCGCACCGTGCGCGACACCGCACGGATGCTCGATGCGGTGCACGGCCCCGGCGTGGGCGACACGGTGATCGCGCCGCCACCGAGTCGACCATATGTCGAGGAATTGGACATCGATCCCGGTCGCTTGCGCATCGGGCTCCTCGACACCCACCCCACCGGCGGAGCGCTGCACGCCGACTGCGTCACCGCTGTCCGTGAGGCCGCCGCCCTCCTGGAAGGTCTCGGTCACGACGTGTCGCTCGGCCACCCACCGGTCCTCGAGGACCGAGAGTTCCCCCGGCGATTCGCCGCGATGTGGGCGGCGCTGATGGCCGTCGGCATCGAGGCGCTCGGCGCCACGATCGGACGGCCGATGACCGCCGATGACATCGAACCGGTGAACTGGGCGCAGGGCCAGTACGCCGGACAACTGTCGGCGACGCAGTATGCGATGGCGCTCGCGGCTGTCGGTCAGTATCGACGACAGATCCACCAGTGGTGGGCCGACGGCTGGGACCTCCTACTGACACCCACGCTGGCCGCTCCCCCGCTACGGATCGGTGCGCTGTACGACGCCGACGACGGGATCTCGGCCGACAACCCGATGGGGCCGTCGATCCGCGCCGGCCAGTTCGTCGCCTTCACGCCTCAATTCAATGCGAGCGGTCAACCCGCGATCAGCGTGCCGCTGCACTGGAACGCCGACGGGCTCCCGATCGGGGTGCAACTCGTGGCCGCCTACGGCCGCGAAGACCTGCTGATCCAGATCGCCGCCCAGCTCGAAACCGCCGCCCCCTGGGCGCAGCGCCACCCGACCTGAGGTCATGTAACGCTGGTAGACACCACCGTTACACGGTGACGGGGAGGGAGGCGGGGCTGCGGCCGAGGACGCTGCGCCACTCGACCACGTCGAGCGACGTCGACGGTTGCATGGTGTCGCCGAGCCCAGCCGCTGTGGCGGCGAGCACGACCGCCTCGAGGGTCATGCGGGCGAGCGCGGCGCCAAGGCAGTAGTGCGGGCCGGAGCCGAACGACAACAGCTTGGGTGCTCCGGGCTCGGTGAAGCGGGCCGGGCGGAACACGTCGGGGTCTCCCCACATATCGGTCTCGCGGCTGGTCGACGCCGACGACAGGAATACGAGCGTGCCGACCCCACGTTCCACCCCGCCGATCTCGAACGGCTCGACGACCGTACGCGGCACCACCGAGATGCTCGGCTCGAATCGCATCGTCTCGCTGACGACCGCGCCGACCAGCGAGGGGTCGGCGCGCAGATCGTCGAGCGAGTCGGGATGGCGCATGAGAGCGAGCAACGAGCATCCGATCTGACTCGCCGTGGTGTCGTGACCGCCCACGATCAGATTGCCCACCATCGTGACGACCTCGTCGTGAGTCAAGCGGTCGCCTGCCTCCTCGGCTTCGAGGAGAGCGCTGATCAGGTCGTCGCCACGCTGCGCCGAGCGCGCCGCGATCATCCGCTCGACGTCGCGCATCAGGTCGACGACCGCCACCTCGGCGCGGGCGATCTGGTCGGCGTCCATGATCCCGAACACCGGGCTCAGCGCGTCGCCGTAGGCCACGAAACGGGCGACCTCGTCGTCGGGCACACCGAGGAGTCGGCAGATCACCGTGATCGGAACCGTGGCGAACGCCACGACGAGATCACCACCCCCGGCGGCCACCACGTCGGACATCTGGGTGGCCGCGAGTTCGGCCGCCAGCTCTCGGTGCCGTTCGACCGAGCGGGGAGTGAACGCGCGCGCCGCCAGGCGTCGGAGGCGGTGATGTAGGTCGCCGTCGTTGGTGAACATCAAGCTCGAGTACCACGTGCGCAGGTATCCGTCGGGAACGCCGAGCAGGTCGAAGAGCGACAGCCCGATGCCCGCGAGGCGCGGGTCGTGCGCCAGGGCCTCGACATCGGCGTACCGGAACACGACGACCGCGCCGCTCATCGAGTCGATGCCCGACGGGCCTGCCTCGCGGCCGGCTCGCAACGTCTCGTGGAGCGAATCGTCGAACGTGTACTCCAGCAGCGTGTCGGTCATCGTTCATCCCCTCCTGCTCGCAGCCCTCGCTGCGCCCGATGACATCATCGTGGGGCGATCGCAGCCGCGCAACGGTCGCCGGTCACAGCCGCCGGTAGCGTCGGGCTGCGATGGAACACGACGAGATCACCGGCGTGGCGGTCGGCGACATCGACGCCGTGATCTTCGACTTCGCCGGTGTGCTGAGCACCAGCCCGACGGCCTCGATGTTGGCCCTCGCCGCGCAGTACGAGATCGACCTCGCGACGTTCCTGCCGGTGGTGCTCGGCCCACTCGACGACGACAGCGACCACCCGTGGCACGAGCTGGAGCGCGGTCGGATCACGATGGACGAGTTCGACGCCGCTGTCGAGCCGATGTGGATGGCCGCTGGATTGACGGACTTCCCTCGCGTGCCGCGCGGCGAGGAGCTGCTGTCGTTCCTCATCCCGATCCCCGAGATGGTCGACGCCGCGAAGGCCGTTCGAGCGGCGGGGTACCGGACCGCCATCCTCACCAACAACACGAGGGAATGGGGTGCGTGGCGCCAGGTGTGGGATGCCGACAATCTCGTCGACGTGGTCGTCGATTCGTGTGAGGTCGAAATGCGCAAACCGAACCCGGCGATCTTCGAGTTGACAGTGCGCTTGCTCGGCGACCCGCCGATCGAGCGGTGCCTCTTTCTCGACGACTTCCCGTGGAATGTCGCCGCAGCCGAGGCGATGGGCTTCCGCACGATGCACGTCACCGACCCGGTGGCGGCCGCCGGCGACCTGCGTCGGCTGCTCGACGTCTGACCCGTCGGGCCTGCTTCGCGCTCGGCGGGGCGGGCGGCGCGATTCAGTGCGGAATGAGTTTCACCCCTCGGGACGTATTCCGCAGAGAATCTCCGACGGGCCGGGCCACTGGTCTCGGGCCGGCACAATCAGTGGCGGGGTGACTGCTCGGACGGGCGCAGCAGGCGCGGGCCCATCAGCTTCGCCATCAGATGTTCGCCGGAGGTGACGGGCTTGTAGCGCGGCGGGTTCGACTCGTCGGAGCAGGTGGGCAGACACTCGATCACTGCGTCGTGGTTCGGCTGCTGGAACCACGCGATCGAGCGGCGCCGGAAGGGCCCGACGATGTCACCCGACGGCGGCACGACGCGATGGAGCGTCGAGCGCCAGCGGTCGTTCGACCACTCCGACAGCAGGTCGCCGACGTTGACGATGAAGCCCCCGTCGGGCGGCAGCACGTCGTGCCAGAGTCCGGCGTCGTCGCAGATCTGCAGCCCGGCGACGGGGTCGGCGAGGAGCACGGTGATGCTGCCGTAGTCGGTGTGGGCCCCCATCCGCATCTGGCCGTTCATCGCCGCAGGCGCGCCCTCGCGACGCTGGTAGTTGTTGGCGCGCATCACGGTCGGACCCTTGTCGAGCAACGGCTCGAAATGGTCACCGGACATCCCCAGCGCCACGGCGGCGGCCGACATCACGATGTTGGCGACATCGTCGATCGCAGCGAAGTAGGCGAGCCAGATATCGCGCATGTCAGGCGGAATCGACGGCCACGGGTTCGCCGCGAAGTACCGGTGGTCGGCGTAGTAGGGGTCGGCCAGTTGGTCGTCGGTGAGTTCGCAGCCGACGTTGAAGGCTTCGAAGAGATCGGTCGGCAGATCACGCTCGCCGAGCGAGTAGGCCAGAGCTTCTGAGCCCTCCGGCGCGTAGCCCCGATTCGCCGATCGATCCTCGACGTAGTACTGCATCTTCTCGTCGACCGGCCGGTCGAAGAAGGCGCTGGTGACGCGCATCATCTCGTCGATGAGGGTCGGATCGACGCCGTGGCCGGTGATCGAGAAGAAGCCGACAGTGCGCGCTGCATGGTCGAACGCCCGCGCCACCGCCGCCCGATCGTCGGCGTCGCCGTGTCGGAACGGGCCGAGGTCGATCGGCTCCACGCGCATGGATCGAGAGTACCGAACCAGCGTCTGAGTGCGGTGGCGTGCCGTCCTCTGGTAGACCGGATCTACTCGAACTTGTGTATGGATTCGACTTGACTCTCGTACATGTATTCTGTACGCTGATGTCATGTTCGCCACCCTTGTCGACGAGGTTCAGTCCCTCGACAACGGCGATGTCACGAAACGCCTGCGTGATCTCGAGTTGCAGCGGCGGCGTCTCGACGCCGAGATGGTCGCAGTGGTGTCGGTCGCCGGCGCTCGTGGGGTGCATCGCGAAGACGGTCACCTGAGTGTCGCTGGTTGGTTGCGGGCGAACCTCAACTGGTCAGGCCCGCAGATCGCGGCCACCAAGAAGGCCGTGCGACTGGTCGACGGGTTCGACGCCGTCGGCGACGCGCTCGCCGCCGGGCACATCGGGTCGGCCCAGGTCGACGAGATCGCCAGGGCGCGCAGCAACCGCCGCTGCGGTGACGAGATCGGCGACGTGATCGACATCCTTGTCGAGCAGGCCGAGCAGTTGCCGTACGACGATTTTCGGCGAGTGGTTCGGCGGTGGGAGTCGCTGGCCGACGAAGACGGTGCAGCCGGCGACGCCGAAACCAACGAAGCGAACCGAACCGCGTCGCTGCACGAGGTGAACGGAGCGATCGACGTCCGCGCAACCGGAGGGTCGGCGATGACCGCCGCCGAGATGCTCGGGATCTTCGAACAGTTCGTCGAGAACGAGTTCCGCAAGGACGTCGCCGAGCGCACCGCACTCCACGGCACCGATGCGCCCGCCTCACTGCTCCCCCGCACCGACGCGCAGCGCCGTTTCGATGCCTTGCAGGAAATCTTCCGCCGCGCCGCCTCCACTCCTGCCGGCGGCAGGGCGCCCGAGCCGGTCGTCAACATCCTCGTCGACCAACACACGCACGAGATCCTGCTGGCGCGTCATCGCCTGATCCCTTTCCCCGACGACCTCACGCCAGCCGATCTCGATCGCATGCGCTGCGAGACCGACAGCGGGATTCCGATCCCATCCGAGGCTGTGTTCCAGGCGATGATGCAGGGTTACGTCCGACGCATCGTCGTGGACCGCGACGGCGTGGTGATCGACATGGGTCGCAGGCGGCGGCTGTTCAAGGGTGCCGCTCGTACGGCGGTCAAGTTGATGGCCAGCCACTGCGGCCACCTCGGCTGCACCGTCGGTTCACGCCATGCGCACATCGACCACATGCAGGAGTGGGACCGCGACGATGGCCGAACCGACGTCAGCAATGGCAGGCCGAGATGCGGCGGTCACAACTCCGAGAAGACCCGCTTGGGCCTCGTCGACAAACGCACCCGCGGTGGGCGGATCATCACGTACCGCCGCGACGGCTCCGCCATGCTTCCGGTCGGCTGTCGGGGTCCCGACGAAAATGACGAGGATGAAGATCCTGGCGACGAGGGACTCCTTCGCCTGGCGCGAGAGCTCCGACCACTCCTCGAGTAGTTCCGGCGTTTCGGGTCGTGGCGGATCAGCTCAGGCCGAACTCGGTCAGGTCGACCGGACGACGGTCGTCGATCGAGCGGTGAGCGGCGGCGCCCACGGCCACGGCCCACATGCCCTCGGTCACCGTGACGGCCTCGGGGCGGCCAGCGCGGATCGCGTCGATCAGGTGGAGGTGCTCCATGTAGCTTGCGCCCTGGTGGAAGTCGGGATAGGGCACACGCGGATCCATCGGCGCGGGCACCTCGCGCACACCGCCGCCGGGGTGCGATCCGGGAGCGCCGGCGGCCGCTCGCTCGCCGAGCCACACCACGTCGCCGGGCACCGTTGCTTCCATCTTGGCGAGGTCACCGGTGATCGTGATCTCCTGCTCGAAGCGACCACCTTCGGCGAACATGCACAGGTCGAGCGCCCCGCGCACGCCGTTGGCGAACTCGACGATCACGAGCGCGTTGTCGAGGATGTCGGGGACCTCGCCGTCGTAGGTCTCGTCGAGGTGGTTGACGTCCTGGCCGCCGCTCGCCATCACCCGCGCCGGATGCGCTCCGGCCGCAAGGTGCATCAGGTCGAAGAAATGGCAGCACTTCTCCACGAGCGTTCCCCCGGTCTTACGGGTGAAGCGATTCCAGTGGCCGACCTTGTCGAGGAACGGGAAGCGATGCTCGCGGATCGACACCATTCGGGTGTTGCCACACACACCGGTGGCAAGCTGCTCGAGCATGGCCGCAGGTGTCGGCATGAAGCGGTACTGCAGGCCCATCCACGTGATCGCGTCGCGGGAGTCGGCGGCGTCGACCACGCGACGGCAATCTTCCACGGTCGTGCAGAGTGGCTTCTCGATGAGGACGTGCTTGTCAGTCGCCAGCGCGTCGGCCAACACGTCGGCGTGAGTGAAGTTCGGTGTCGTGATCACCACGGCGTCGACGTCAGGATCGGCGAGGAGATCGACGTGGTGGCTGTACGTGGCGACGCGATCCTTGGCGGCCGCTCCACCGGGCCCGCGCTCGACACAACTGAGACCCCACTCGATGCTCGTCGCCACCGGATCGGCCAGCGCGACGACCTCGGCGCCGTCGATGTGGTTGAGGTCGAGGATGTGTTCACCGCCCATCATCCCGCTGCCGATGACTCCGTAACGGATGATGTCGCCCACGCATAGAACTTACTCCGCCCCCACTACGCCGATCAGTGCGCGAAGTTCCGTTCGGGGAACCTGATCTCCCACTCACGGTCGTGCGGATGGGCGATCTCGACGGGTGGGCGACGGCTCACCACGGCGTGATCTGGATGGAGGCGAGCGGGCTCAGCCGATCGAGCTGGTACCGCGCCATACGGTCAGGACAGCTCGAGCAACTCCATTCCGGCGTGGCGCGGCTCCACGGAACTCCCGACGACGGAACCCGTCGACGCGATCGACCGATCCGATCCGATCTCGGTGCCTGAGTTCCGGCGTACGGGACTGCGACGGCTCAGGTCGTGCGTCGCGTGGTGCCCGGACGGCAAGGCTCAAAGAACTTGCAGGGTTGCCGCCCGCTCGCGACGTTCAGCGGTCGGGCAGCCACTCAACGATGCGACCAGGCCAGAAGTCACGCGGTTCTCGCCGATCTACCGTCTTTGCCTCTTGCGACTGCGATGGACGACACCTATCGTCGTGCAGTGTGACGTAAGGCGTCGCAGAGTGTGGGCCATCAGCACTGCGCAGCCGGTTCGGCTGCTCATCGCCGGGGGACGCGTTCGAGGCATCCGGATCGTCGCCGCAGTCTTCTTCGAAGCTGCGTCAGCCCTCACCGATGCAAGGAAGCTCACAATGATCAGGAACTGGAAGAAGGCAGCGGCGGTCATCGGCGCACTCGCCGTGACCGCGACGGTCCTCCCGGCACTCTCCTCTCCGGCGAGCGCGGCGGTCCTCAAGCCGGGAATCAGCTCCGGCAACGGCGTCACCCCAGCAGTGGCGAACGGCTTCCCCGGGTGCCAGACCGGGACGACAGCCTACCTGTGGAGCGGCAAGAGCCCGGGAACCCAGACAACGCCAGACGGCGTGTCGATCACGCTGACACGGACCAACCAAGCACTCCCCGGCGACGACAGCCGCTACGTCAACTTCCAGATCACCGGCGCCAAGATGGTCCAGACAATCGTCAAGACCGACGTCTTCTTCGTCGGATTCATCACGGAGTCCACCGTGTACAGCTACGCGCCGGGCGTCCCGAGTGACACGAAGATCCACCCGCCCACGTCGAGCAACAACTCGCCGTTCAAGGTGGACGGCTACCGCTTCTGCTACGTGCGCAACCAGGCAGACCTGTCGATCACGAAGTCGGCGAGCACGCCCAGCCAGAATCCCGGCGAAGCGGTCACCTACACCCTCACGGTGGCCAACGCCGGACCCGACGCCGCCACCGGCGTGACCGTCACCGACGCGCTGCCACCAAATGTCACCTTCGTCCCGGGATCAGCATCAGACGGTGGAACCGAGGCCGAAGGCGTCGTGACGTGGCCCCCTTTCCCCCTGCCCTTCACCGGCTCGAAGACGCTGACCGTCGACGTGACGGTCAACGCCGATGCCCCCGGCGGGGTCGCGCTGACCAACAGCGCGACCGTCACAGGCAACGAGACCGACCCGAACCTCCTCAACAACAGTGCGAACGACAGCGGCGTCACCGTGAACAGCCGCGTCGATGTCGAAGTCACCAAGACGGTGTCGGACACGACCCCCAACATTGGCGACACCGTCACCTACACGATCACCGCAAGGAACGCGGAGGGCAACGCTGCAGCGACAGGCGTGGTCATCACCGATGTCCTGCCGGACGAAGTCACTCCAGGCACCCCAACGGTGCCGGACAGCACGACCTTCAGCGACGGCGTGTGGTCGATTGATTCCCTGGCGGTTGGCGCCTCGACGACGCTCACGATTCCGGTGACCATCACCGGTGCTGGCGGCGCCAATATCGACAACACCGCGAACCTGACCGAGGTCACCCAGTTCGATACGAACGGCGACAACAACAGCTCGACGGCGTCGCTCACGGTCAATCAAGCGCCGATCGCGGGCTTCACGTTCGAGGTCGATTCGCTCGTCGATTTGCTCAAGGTCAATTTCACGGACGAGTCCTCGGATCAAGACGGCACAATCGCGAGTTGGTCATGGGACTTCGGTGATGAGACCACCGAGACTGATACCTCGACCTTCGAGGACCCGACCTATTTGTATCCGGCCTCTGGGACATACGACGTCAAGTTGACCGTCACCGACAATGATGGCGGAACCAACTCGATCACCCAGCCCGTCGAGGTCAGGTTCGAGGTGGCCGTCCCCTGCAGCAGCGATGGGATCCCTGCCGATGATGTGGCGACCACTGGTCCGGCGGCTCAGGCGGCCACGTTCACCCGTGGCGACAACAACGATGGGGACGGCGGCGTGACTAACGACTGTCAGAACATCGGCGTCACCTTGCAAATCGACGACGAAGGCGTGTTCCTCGACAAGGGCACCGTCGGAATCGGACCCGACGGCACCGTGCAGGACGTGAACTCCACCCTCCTGATCAATTGGACGCCGCTCGACACCAGCTCACCCACCCTGAACGCCGATCTCGATCGCGAGATCAACTTCTTCCCGGGAGAGGGGAGCGTCTTCGACATTTTCGTCCCGGTTCAGTGGTGCCTGTCGTCCCTAGACGTCGATGGCACCCTCACCGCCATGCATCCCGCCGCACCGCCCGAGTTGGCTGGAGCCCCGGGGTTCACCGATGGGGAGGTTCCATGGTGTCTCGTGAGCAACACCGAGGAACTGATCGACGGAAAGATCGTCCAGGAGCAGCTGTACCACGGCAAGGGTGACCCCCGGATGCGGTGACCGTGCGGACCTGTGCGGTCAGACCAGGACCGTACTGACCACGCCGAGCCGGTCGAGGAGGTGACGTGCTTCCTCGGCCGGCTCTGTCGTTCCCAGTCGGGAATCGAACGGTTGCCCGATCCG
>JBGTEH010000113.1:0-2915 GCA_041747915.1 Ilumatobacteraceae bacterium | reverse complement strand
TGGGCGAACGTGAGCGGCGGATCGAGCAGTGAGGGCAGACGCTGTTGCACTCCGGACCATGATGGCAGCCCCGTAGACTTCGCCCCGTGTTCAATCTGCAAGGCAGCGAGATCATTGTCATCTTGCTGATCGCTCTCGTGGTGCTCGGCCCCGAGCGGCTCCCTGACGCCGTGCGACGGTTCATGCAGACCTACAACGAGCTCAAGAAGATGGGGAACGGATTCCAGTCCGAGATCAAGTCCGCGTTCGACGAACCGATGCGTGAGATGCGCGACACCGCCAAAATGGTTCGCGACGCAGCCGATCCCTCGAAGCTGATGGCCGAGGCGGATGCCGAACAGCGGTTGCGCCAGGACGCAGAAGTTGCCGTGGAACCGCGGCCCGACCTCGCACCACAGTTGGCCGCCGATGCTCCCTCCACCAACGGTACCCACCCGCGCGTGCCGTCGTGGCCGCCGATGTCGCCACCGCCGACGTCGTCGGCACCTCCGCCACCGCCGCCCCCACCGGCACCTCCAGGACCACCGCCAGGACCACCGCTTCCGGTTGCGAGCGAGACGACACCATGAGCGCCGACGAGGAGATCGCCGAAGCCGACACGATGACGCTCACCGAGCATCTCGGTGAGTTGCGCGTGCGAATCATCCGCAGCGCGTTGGCGATCGCGATCGGAATGGTGCTGATCATCGCCTTCTACAACCAGGTGCTCAACTTCCTGGTCGAGCCCTATGTCGAGCTGTGCGATCGCAAGCCGGCCGACTTCTGCGACCCCACTCTGAACACCTTCAGTCCCACCGAAGGGCTGACCACGCGTATTCGCGTCGGAATGTACGGCGGAATCATCGCGGCGCTCCCGGTGCTCATGTGGCAGACATGGCGCTTCACCGTGCCGGCGTTGAACGCCAAGGAGAAGAAGTACGCGGTTCCGTTCGTGTTGTCGTCGGTGGTGCTGTTCGCCGCCGGTGGCGCCCTGGCCTACCTCACCGTCGGCCAGGCGTTGGAGTTCCTGATCTCCTGGTCGGGCTCCGACGTCGACCAGATCTTCTCGGTGACCAGCTACGTCAGCCTGATCGGGTTGATGATCTTCGCGTTCGGCATGGGATTCCTGCTGCCGGTGTTCGTGGTCGGCCTGATTCTCGTGAACGCCGTGTCGCCACAGCGCCTCCTCAAGAGCTGGCGTCTGGCGCTCGTGATCATCGCCGTCGTCGCCGCGGTGATCACGCCGTCGGGCGATCCCGTCACGTTGGCGCTGTTGGGCGTGCCGATGATGGTGCTGTACTTCGTGGCCATCTTCATCGGGTGGCTCGTCGTGCGGCGTCGTCCGGTCGAGCTGTGATCGCTGCGAGTCGAGCCGACTTCATTTCGCGGTACTCGTTCCCGACCGATCGCTTCCAGAACGAGGCCTTCGATGCGCTCGATCGAGGAGACCACGTGGTGGTGGCCGTACCGACCGGGAGCGGCAAGACGGTCGTGGCCGAGTACGGCATCGACAGCGCCCGCCGCTCCGGCCTGCGGGCGTTCTACACAGCACCCGTGAAGGCACTGTCGAACCAGAAGTTTCGCGACCTCGTCGAGATGTACGGTGCTGACGACGTCGGTCTCCTCACCGGCGACAACTCGATCAACGGTGATGCTCCGATCGTCGTGATGACGACCGAGGTCCTGCGCAACATGATCTACGGCCGCTCACGCCTCCTCGCGGATCTCGGGCTGGTCGTGCTCGACGAGGTGCATTTCCTCCAGGACTCGTATCGCGGGCCGGTGTGGGAGGAGGTGATGATCCACCTTCCGCAACATGTCCGCCTGGTCTGTCTGTCGGCCACCGTCAGCAACGTCGACGAACTCGCCGGTTGGATCACCACTGTGCGCGGTCCGACAGCGGCGATCGTCGAGCGTCAACGCCCGGTTCGCCTCGACAACGAGTATCTCGTCGCCGACCGGACGAACGACCGCCTGCGGATGCTCCCGATCTTCACCGGCGGTCACGTCAATCGCGACGCCGTGCAACTCGACGAGTCGGCAGTTCGCGGTCGTTACGGAGGGCCACAGGGCGGCCGGCAGAGTGGTCGCCAGACGCAGCGCAACGTCAACGATTCGGGGCGGCGCGTGCTCGCACCGCCCGGGCGGGTCGAGACGGTCGAACTCCTCCAGTCGAGAGGGCTCTTGCCTGCGATCTACTTCATCTTCAGCCGCGCCCAGTGTGACGCGGCCGCCAAGTCATGTGTCGACGCCGGCCTCGACCTGACCAACGCCGATGAACGCCAAGCGATTTCGCGAATCGTTCAGTCACGCCTGGGAGGTCTCGACGAAGCCGACCTCGTTGTGCTCGGGTTCTCCCAGTTCGTGGCGCAACTCGAGCGTGGAATCGCTGCTCACCACGCCGGCATGGTGCCGCCGATGAAGGAGGTCGTCGAGGCCTGCTTCGTGGAGGGACTGATCAAGGTCGTGTTCGCCACCGAGACGCTCGCCGTGGGGATCAACATGCCCGCCCGAACCGTCGTCATCGAGAAGTTGACCAAGTTCACCGGTGAGCAGCACGAGCGACTCACCCCCGGTCAGTACACGCAGTTGACCGGGCGCGCCGGACGGCGCGGCATCGACGACCTCGGAACGGCGCTCGTCCTGTGGTCGCCGTGGGTCCGTTTCGACGAGGTGGCCGAGTTGGCCGGCAGCTCGTCGTTCCATCTGCGTTCGGCGTTCCATCCGACCTACAACATGGCTGCGAACCTGATCCGGACCTACACCAGCGAGGAGGCGCATCACCTGCTGAATCTCTCGTTCGCCCAATATCAAGCCGATCGCGATGTGGTCCGCCTGGAAGCTCGACTCGAGAGGCGGCGCAGCGCTCTCGGCGACCTTCGCCGTCAAGCCACGAGCGACTACGGCGACCTCGGCGAGTACCGCCGCCTCAAGGA
>JBGTEH010000112.1:0-6438 GCA_041747915.1 Ilumatobacteraceae bacterium | reverse complement strand
CTGGGTTCGCAATTTGGCGTCGAGGTTCGACATCGGTTCGTCGAGCAGCAGCAGGCGAGGATCGCGGATGATCGCTCGACCCATCGCCGTGCGTTGCTGCTGGCCGCCCGACAGCTGGCCCGGCGTCCGATCGAGAACGTCACTCAACTGCAGAAGGCCTGCCAGGTGGCTGACCTGTCGGTCGATCTCGCGCTGGTGGATTCTGTCGACGCGCAGCGGGAATCCGATGTTCTCCGCGACGGTGAGATGCGGATACAACGCGTAGCTCTGTGAGGCGAGCGCCACGTCGCGCTCGCTCGTGCGAACACCGTCCATCGTGTCGCCGTCGATGAGCACCACGCCGGCCGTCGGCTCTTCGAGACCCGCGACCATGCGCAAGACCGTCGACTTCCCGCACCCGGACGGACCGGCGATGATCACGAGGTCGCCGTCGGCGACGACCAGGTCCACCTCGCGAACCGCTCGATGTCCGCCTGGGAAGACCTTGCTCACACCTCTCAACTCGAGCGTCGACACGGTCGCCTCCATGGCCGTGGACGGCCGTCATCCATGATGCCACGTCGCCGCTCACGTCACCTGCGTGAGGCGGTAGGCGTTGTCGGCGGCCGCGGCGGCGACAGCCTCGCGCACGCCGAGAGCGACGAGTTGGTGCTCGATGACCGACGTGTCGTCGCCGATGTCGAGCATCGTGGTGGCCAACTGGTGCGCGCGGGTCAATTCGTCGAGGCCGATCGTGGCGCACTGCCACTCGCGGTGAGCGGCCTGCAGTTGCTCGGGCATTCGTTGGAGGTGACGAAAGCTGATCGGTGGAACTCGTCGCCGCACGGCGAGGCCGCTTTCGATCGGGTGGGCAAGGCCGAACATGACGCAACGCTGGAGGGCCTTGCTGAATGGTGACGAGCGAACGGCGCTGTAGCTGAGACCCATCGCACGCGCCGTTGCGTCGAGATCGAGCTCATACCCGTCGGGCGACTGTTCGAGCCCGGCCACGAGGCGTCGCAACAGCCAGGTCGCCGTTGGTCCGAGGACCCCCAGCCAGAACAACTCGACGTAGCGTGACCGGGGGTCGAAGCCCTCGTCGTCCACGACCGGGTCGATCCAGGGGCGCACGATGATGCGCATGGTCATTGCTGTGTCGGACATGGGACCTCCTTCGAAGCGGTGAGCGGGAGGAGTCGGTCACGAGGCAGTGGGCGCTCGCACGGCGCCGCCGGAACGCACACCTTCGAGGACGTCGATCGGTCACACTGGCTGAATGCTGAATCGAATCCCTGCCTGGCGCCACGCCGTCGTCGGGCTCGTCATCGTCGTCACGGCACTCCTGGCCGGCGTCCGAGTGATCGGCGCAGGGTCGGACTCCGCAATCCGACCCGAGAGCTTCGATGCCAAGCAGGTGACCGTGACACCGGACGGCGCCGATGGCTTACGAATCCGCGAGGTCGTCGACATCGACTTCGGAGCCACCGAACGGCGGGGGTACCAGCGCATCGTTCGCAATGACTTCGGCGCACCGATCGACGTGAGCGCTCAGTCCCCCGATGCCGATGCCGACGTGAACATCCTCGACAACGGCACCGAGACGCGCATCCGCATCGGCGATCCGAACGTCACATTCACGGGTCGTCACCGCTACGTCGTGGAGTACACACTGCCCGCCGCTGGTGTCGCGGACGGAGCGTTCGTGCTCGATGTGATCGGCAATGACGAGACCTTGGCGACCGCTCGTTTCGAGGTGGTGCTCACCGGATTCGAGGACCTCGTCGCGGGATGCGACACCGGCGCCTACGGTGCGTTCGGCGGCTGCGAATTCGGCGTCGACGAATCCGGGAACGGGGTTGCCGTCGTGGAGCCGCTCGCCCCGGGCGACGGCATCACCGTCAGTGCGCGGTTCGCCGGGCTCCAGCCGGGCTCGATGCCTGTGCTCCCCGATCCGCCCGGCCCACTCCCCACGGGGTTCCAACCGCTCGGCTTGGTGATGATCCCGCTCGGGCTCGCAGCGGCCGCTCTCGTCTTTCTGCTCGGACGATCGTACGGCAGCAACACGGTGCTTGCCGGCGGCGCCGCTGATGCGGCCTTCGGTGATCTGCCGGTTCCGAGTCGCGCGGACCGCGTCGCAGACACGCCGACGTATCGCGTTCCCGACTCGCGCCTCGCCGAACTCGCCACCATCGAGTTCGTTCCACCCCGCGGGCTCGATCCGTGGCAGGCATCAGCCGTGCTGCGCGAGCAGGTCGACGACGACACCGTGGCGGCCTGGTTCTCCGAGATGATCGCCATCGACGCGCTCACCATCTCCGATGTCGACGCCACGATGCAGCTCCGCCGCGGCCCCGGCACGGCGCGCCTGAGCGCCGTCGACCTCGGACACCTCCATCGATTGTTCGAGTCGGACGATGTCGTCGAACTCGGCGCATACGATCCGGCGTTCACAGCCACCTGGCGGGCGATCCACACCGAGCAACGAGCGTTCGTGGGCGCCGCCGGCTGGTGGTCACGCGGTGGACCGGGCGGACGGGTCACCACACCGGCGCGCGTCGTCGGGCTCGTCACGTTCGGGTTGGTCGTCGCGGCGCTCTTGGTGTTCGTCGTCGTGGCGATCGGCTCGACCTTCTGGCTCGCTGTGGCGTCGCCCGTGCTCGCCGTGATCGCCGGCTTCTTCGTTCCGTTCATCGTCGCCGCGGCGATGTACCGCCCGATGTTCGCCTCGCGTACAGCAACGGGATCGGCGCTGGCGTTGCGGTCGGAGTCGTTCCGCCGTTTCCTTGCTGCGAGCGAGGGCAAACACGTCGAGTGGGCGTGGCAGCAGGGTCTGCTGCGCGAGTACAGCGCGTGGGCGGTGGCGCTCGGCGCGGCCGAAGCATGGACGCAAGCGATCCAGTCGTCGAACATCAGCGACCCGCAGATCGCCCTCGCGGGCCCGCTGCTCCTGCACTCGGCGGCATCGTCGTTCCAGTCGTCGCACACGGCGCCGTCGAGTTCGAGCGGTGGAGGGGGAGGAGGGGGCGTCGGCGGCGGGGGAGGCGGCGGAAGTTCGGGCTCGTGGTGACCGGCCACGGTCCGATGGCGATCAACCGGCGATGATGTGTTCGAGCGTCAGCTCTGGTTCGTTCTGCTCGATGCGGGCGAGCGCGTACTTGTTCTCGAACAGCGCGACGAGATGGCCGTCGAAGCGAGCGAGGATACGAACGCCCGGCTTTTCGCGCAGCAGCGCTGCCGATTCCTTGTCGGTGAGACGAATGGCCTGATACGGCGCCGACGACAGTTCGATCGGTGAGTTGAACTCGATGTCGAGGCGGTTGGCGAACACTTCGAACTGGAGTTGCCCGACCGCCGCGAGCACCGGCGACGCGTCGCCCCAGTCGGGGTCTTTCAGCACCTGCACCACGCCCTCTTCGTTGAGCTGCTCGAGGCCCTTGCGGAACTGCTTGGTCTTGCCGGTGTCGACGGGACGGGCGGTCGCGAACACCTCGGGAGCGAACGCCGGAATCGCCGGGAACTGCACCGGGGCGCCGACCTCGTCGTACAGGGTGTCGCCGATGTTCAGGCCCGTTGCGTTGACGAGCCCGACCACATCACCGGGGAACGCCTCGTCGACCGTGGTGCGTTCGGCACCGAACACCGTCGACGCGTACTTGGTGGCGAACGGCTTGCCCGTGCGTTCGCACGTCATCACCATCCCGCGGTCGAACCGACCCGAACAGATTCGAGCAAAGGCGATGCGATCGCGATGGTTGCGGTCCATGTTGGCCTGCACCTTGAACACGAACGCCGAACATGGTTCGTCGAGGTGGCGGGGCTTGTCGTCGATGTCGAGCCGGGCCGTCGGTGGCGGTGCGAGGTCGACGATCGCGTCGAGGAGATGGCGGACCCCGAAGTTGGTGAGCGCGGAGCCGGCGAACACCGGGGTCGACTCGCCGGCCAGGAACGACGACATGTCGACGTCGGCCCCCATCGCACTGAGGAGTTCGGTCTCCTCGGTGCTCTTGGTCCACGCCGAGCCCTCCTCGCTGGCCGCGCGTTCGGCGGGAACGTCCTCCTCGGGAGCGATCTGCGAACCGCGTGCCGTGCGCGTGAAGCGGGTGAACACGTCGGTTCGACGGTCGATCACGCCGCGCAGATCACCGAACGATCCGACCGGCCACGTCGCGGGCGTCGGTCGCAGGCCGATCTGCTCCTCGATCTGGTCGAGCAGCCCCAGGGGTTCCATCCCGGGCCGGTCGAGCTTGTTGAGAAACGTGATCACGGGCAGGCTGCGCGAGCGGCAGACCTCGAACAACTTGAGCGTCTGGGGCTCGATCCCCTTGGCCGAATCGAGCACCATCACCACGGCATCGACCGCCGACAGCACCCGGTAGGTGTCTTCGGAGAAGTCGCGGTGGCCGGGCGTGTCGAGCAGGTTCAGTTCGTGGTCGCGGTAGGGGAAGTTGAGCGCGGTGGACGTGATGGAGATGCCGCGCTTCTGCTCCATGTCCATCCAGTCGGACGTGGCGGCCCGACGACCCTCGTGTGCCTTGACGGCGCCGCCGGAGGTGATCGCGCCGGCATACAGGAGGAACTTCTCGGTCAGCGTCGTCTTGCCGGCGTCGGGGTGGCTGATGATCGCGAACGTGCGGCGGCGCGCCGATTCGCTGAGCACCTGAGCCGACATTCGTCCGAGGCTACCGTCGCCCCGTGACCTCACGGATCGACCCCGCCGGCCTCGCCGACCTGATGGCAGCCGAGGAACAGCGGTTCGTCGATCTGCATCCGCGGTCAGCCGAACTGGCCGAGTCGGGGCGGCGCCATCTCCTGGCCGGCGTTCCGATGCCGTGGATGACGCGGTGGCCCGGCGCATTTCCGATCCACGTGGCCTCGGCCGAGGGCGCCGGCTTCGTCGATGTCGACGGCATCGAATACGTCGACTTCTGTCTTGGCGATACAGGTGCGATGACCGGCCACGGCACCGTGACGCGATCGGAGGGAACGTCGACGACCATGCTGCCGAGCGAAGACGCCGCGTGGGTGGCCGACGAACTGAACCGACGATTCGGGCTGGCCAAGTGGCAGCTGACCACCTCGGCGACCGATGCCAATCGTTTCGTGCTCAGGTTTGCCCGACACCTCACCGGTCGCTCGAAGATCTGCGTGATGGACTGGTGTTACCACGGCACCGTCGACGAGACGCTGGCGATCCTCGGCCCCGATGGCGAGGTGATCAGTCGTCCGGGGGCGATCGGCCCGCAGGTCGATCCGGCGCAGACGACGCGAGTTGCGCCGTTCAACGACCTCGACGCGCTCGATGCGGCGCTCGCTCATGGTGACGTCGCCGCCGTGCTGATGGAGCCGGCGCTCACCAACATCGGCATCGTGCTGCCCCAGCCGGGCTACCACGACGCGGTCCGCGAGATCACCCGCCGCCAAGGCGTACTGCTGATCATCGATGAGACCCATACGATCTCGGCAGGCCCTGGCGGCTGCACGCGGGCGTGGGGCCTCGACCCCGACATCGTGGTGATGGGCAAACCGATCGGCGGTGGCTTTCCGGTCGCGGCGTACGGCGTGACCGAGGAGATTGCCGCCGCACTCGACCCCGCTCTGCACGGCCACGACGCCGATGTCGGGGGGGTGGGAGGCACGCTCGCCGGCAGTGCAATGGCCACGTCGGCGATCCGCGCGACGCTGTCGACGACGCTGCTCGAGTCGGACTACGAGCGCATGATTCCACTGGCGACGCGATGGACCACGGGCGTGGCCGAGTCGATCGACGCTCATGGTGTGCCGTGGTCGGTGCAGCAGCTCGGTTGTCGGGCCGAGTACTGGTTCTGCCCGCCGCCGGTGAACGGTGCCGCCGCCGCTGCGGTCGACGATCAGCTCGACGCGTTCATGCACCTGTGGGCGTTGAACCGCGGTGTACTGATGACGCCGTTCCACAACATGGCGTTGCTGTCTCCGGTGCACACCGAGGCCGACGTCGACCGCCACACCGAGGTCTTCGCGGCCGCCCTCGCCGCGCTCACCTGACTGCTCGCATGACAGCGCACCTCACCCTTCATCTCAGTTGCACCAGCGTGGCTCGACTTGTCAGTGCGACCACCCCGCCACCAGAGTGGCGCGATGGGTGCCGATCTCGTCAACGCGGCGGCTGACGCCGTTCGATCCGCCGAACGCATCGTGGTGCTGACCGGTGCGGGTATCTCGACCGACTCGGGGATCCCCGACTTTCGTGGCCCGAACGGGCTGTGGACCAAGAACCCCGCCGCCGAGAAGGCTGCCGACATCAACCACTACCTCGGCGATCGCGAGGTTCGGGTCGCGGCCTGGCAGAACCGACTCGCCACGCCCGCCTGGACGGCCGAACCGAACCGTGGGCACCACGCGATCGTCGAGATCGAGCGGCGAGGTCAGCTCCACGGCTTGGTCACGCAGAACATCGACGGGCTGCACCAGAAGGCCGGCAAC
>JBGTEH010000111.1:0-2667 GCA_041747915.1 Ilumatobacteraceae bacterium | reverse complement strand
ACATCCCTTGGGGGGAGACAACATGACGGACACGATCGACCGTTCGGGAACCGACGACGATCATGTACTCGACCATCTGATCGTGCGATTCGCGGGCGATTCGGGCGACGGAATGCAGCTGACGGGCGATCGTTTCACGTCGGTGAGCGCATCGTTCGGCAACGACCTGTCGACGCTGCCGGATTTTCCCGCCGAGATCCGCGCGCCGGCGGGGACCGTCAACGGGGTGTCGGCGTTCCAGGTGAACATCGCCGACCACAAGATCACCACGCCGGGCGACGAACCGAACGTGCTCGTGGCGATGAACCCGGCCGCGCTGATGGCCGACCTGCACCGCCTCGAGATCGGCGGCACCGTGATCGTCAACGAGGACGCCTTCGAGGAGCGCAACCTCGACAAGGCCGGCTACAAGGTCAACCCGCTCGACGACGGCTCGCTCGCCAACTACCGGGTCCTGCGCGTGCCGATGACGAGCCTCACCAAGGAAGTGTGCGCACCGCTCGGCGTGAAGCCGCGCGACGCCGAGCGCTCGAAAAACTTCTTCGCCCTCGGTCTCGTCTCATTCATGTTCACCCGACCGATCGATCCGACGCTGGAGTGGATCTCCGAGAAGTTCGCCAAGAACGAGCAGGTCGAGGCCGCCAACAAGGCGTCGTTCCTCGCCGGGTTCAACTTCGGTGAGACCACCGAGGCGGTCGGTCACCGTTACGAGGTCAAGCCGGCCAAACTGCCCGCCGGTGAATACACGAGCATCACCGGCAACACCGCCCTCGCCTGGGGCATCGTCGCCGCCGGACAGCTCGCCAAGCTGCCCATCACGCTCGGCTCGTACCCCATCACGCCGGCGAGCGACATCCTGCACGAGCTGTCCAAGCACAAGCACTTCGGGATCCGCACCGTGCAGGCCGAAGACGAGATCGCCGCCATCGGGATGGCGCTGGGGGCCGCGTTCGCGGGCCATCTCGGCGTGACCACCACGAGCGGGCCCGGTGTGGCCCTGAAGAGCGAGACCACATCGCTGGCGGTGTCGATCGAGTTGCCGCTCCTCATTGTCGACATCCAGCGCGGCGGCCCGTCGACGGGTCTGCCGACCAAGACGGAGGCATCCGACCTCAACATCGCGCTGTACGGCCGCCACGGCGAAGCTCCGCTCCCGATCGTCGCGGCGTACACCCCGGCGCAGTGCTTCCACGCGGCGATCGAGGCGATCCGCATCGCTCTCAAGTACCGCACACCGGTGATCCTGCTGTCCGACGGGTATCTCGCCAACGGTTCCGAGCCGTGGAATCTCCCGTCGGTCGACTCGTTGCCAGACATCTCCGTGCCGTTCACGACCGAGCCCAATCATGTCGATGAGGACGGCAACGACGTGTTCTGGCCGTACCTGCGCGACGAGGCCACCCTGGCACGCCCGTGGGCGATCCCGGGCACGCCCGGGCTGATGCACCGCGTCGGTGGCCTCGAGAAGGCCGACGGAACCGGCAACATCGACTACACGCCCGACAACCACGAGAAGATGGTGCATCTGCGCGCCGACAAGATCGCCGCGATCGCTGCCGACATCCCACCGACGGCGATCAACGGGGATGCCGACGCCGACGTCCTCGTACTCGGCTGGGGATCCACATGGGCGGCTATCGACGCCGCGGTCCAGCGAACGCGCCGCGCCGGCAAACGAGTGGCCTCCGCGCACATCATGCACCTCAACCCGCTGCCACCCGATCTCGGCGACATCCTGCATCGCTACCGGCGTGTGATCGTGCCGGAACTCAACATGGGGCAACTGACGCAGCTCGTGCGCGGCAAATACCTCGTCGACGCTCGTGCGCTGACCAAGGTGCAGGGCATGCCGTTCAAATCCCGCGAGATCGAGGCAGCCATCGACGAAGCCCTCGCCTCGCTCGACACTACGAATGCCGGCACGAACGGAGGCGCATCATGAACACGGCCCAGGTCGCGGTCACGACCAAGAAGGACTGGACGAGCGACCAGGAGGTCCGCTGGTGTCCGGGCTGCGGCGACTACGGCATCCTGCTTGCCGTCCAGACCCTGATGCCCGAACTCGGCATCGCTCCGGAGAACACGGTGTTCATCTCGGGCATCGGTTGCTCCAGTCGCTTCCCGTACTACATGAACACCTACGGGATGCACTCGATCCACGGCCGGGCCCCGGCGATCGCCACCGGTGTAGCTGTTGCACGACCCGACCTCGACGTGTGGGTGATCACCGGCGACGGCGACGGTCTCTCGATCGGCGGCAATCACCTCATCCACGCGCTGCGCCGCAACGTCAACCTCAACATCCTGCTGTTCAACAACCGGATCTACGGGCTCACCAAAGGCCAGTTCTCGCCGACCTCGCCGGTCGGCAAGGTCACCAAGTCGACGCCGATGGGATCGATCGACCCGCCGTTCAACCCGCTCGCGGTGGCACTGGGGGCAGAGGCCAGCTTCGTGGCGAGGACCCATGACCTCGACCGCCAGCACATGATCGAAACGTTCCGAGCGGCTCACGCGCATCACGGGTCGTCGTTCGTGGAGATCTACCAGAACTGCAACGTCTTCAACGACGGTCAGTTCGACGAGATCACCAAGAAGCAGGCCCGCGACGAGATGATGATCAACCTCGTGCACGGCGAACCGATCACGTTCGGCGCCGATCAACAG
>JBGTEH010000110.1:0-10417 GCA_041747915.1 Ilumatobacteraceae bacterium | reverse complement strand
CCTCGACGATGAGATCGTGGCGGTGTCGAACAACGGCGTCACCATCCGCATGGAGGTGCGCGGGATCTCGTCGCAGGGTCGCGATGCCACCGGTGTGCGGATCATGAACATCGACGACGGCGACGCCGTCAGTTCGGTCGCTCCGATCCTCGCTGCCGACGACACCTGACGGTCACCTCGAGCACGTCCACGTCTCGCGCACCTGCGCCGTGTTGCGATCTCCCAGATCGCCCATCGAGCATTCGAGCAAGGGAGATCAGGATGCGACGTGGAGAACACGACGACGGACAGGCCGCGGTGCTCTTCGTGATCGTGGCGAGTGTGCTGTTCGTCGCGTCGATCGCAGCCCTGGCGGTGGTGGGCGGTCGGATCGTCGAGCGGGCGCGAGCGCAGTCCGTCGCCGATGCCGTTGCGCTGGCATCACTCGATGTCGGACCAGCGCGCGCCGACGTGATGGCCCGACATCACGGCGCAGAGCTGATCTCGTGGGTCGAGGGGCCGTCGGGCAAAGAAGTGACGGTGATCGTTCGCCTGGGAACCGCACAGGCCACGGCTCGAGCCAGCAACGCGCCCTGAGAACGTGACAGAACGTTGACGGCGCTCCTGCGTACACTTACTCAGATGAGCAAGACCGAGCGCGCCCTCGACGACGCTCTCGATGAAGTGCTCGACGACGAGGAACTGTTCGACGAAGACGCTGCGCCGTACGAGCTGCCAGACATCGTCATGGCGACGGACGATGCCGATGACGAGTCCGATCAGGTGTCCGACGACCTGTCGACCGATGTTGCAGTTGGAGTCGATCCTCTGCTGGAGCTCCACACGACGCCCGACGAGGACCCGGTCGCTCTCGACACCGGGTCCGAGCCCGAGGTGTCCGACGACGTGCTCGACGAGTTGCGTCGCGCCGACATCGACGGCCCGACGGTGGCTCTCGAACCGCAAGACGACACCTCGTCGGGCATCCGTCGACCGCGACGGGCGCCTGACTACGACCCCGCGCCGTACCCGATTCCGCTGAACGTGCCGCGCATGCTGGGTCGCCGACCCAGGGTCAGGCGTGTCACCCGAGTGGTCCGCCACGTCGACCCGTGGAGCGTGTTCAAGATTGCCCTGGTCGCCAATTTCGTGCTCTACATCATCGTGTTGTCTGCCGGTGTGCTGCTGTGGAACGTCGCGTACGCCACCGGAACCGTCGACAACGTCGAGCGGTTCCTCGAGTCGTTCGGCTGGTCGTCGTTCGAATTCAACGGCGGCCAGATCTACCACAGCGCCTGGATCGGCGGTCTGTTCGTGGTCATCGGTCTGACCGGCTTGGCGGTGCTGTTCGCGACGTTGTTCAACTTGATCACCGACCTGGTCGGCGGCATGCGATTCACCGTGCTGGAGGAAGAGGTGGTCGAGGCACGGACGTCGCCGATGCGTCGCTTTGTCGTGCGTCGCTCAGAACCCGAGGTGCCGCTGATGATGTACGACGAGTCCGGACCGATCGTGCGCGACGCCGTGGTCGACGACAGCGGCAGCATCGTCCGCTGACGACGGTGAAGGGGGTCGCGTGCGGCGTGAAGCAGGCATGCGAGCGATAACCTCTCCGACTTGCCGGGGCTATAGCTCAGTCGGTTAGAGCGCTGCCCTGATAAGGCAGAGGTCACAAGTTCGATTCTTGTTAGCCCCACCGAACACCGCGAGAATGATCAGCCACGGACCGATGGCGAGCAACGCGACGCCACTCGATGTGTGGAGGCCGGGACCTTCGGGTACCGGTCGAACCATGAGTGACACCACATCCACGTCCATCACTGTCGAGCGCGAGATCCCTGCGCCTGCCAAGGAACTCTTCAGCGTCCTCTCGAACCCGCACCGGCACACCGAACTCGACGGATCCGGCTTCGTCCGTGGTCTGGACCACGGTGACCGCCTGCAGAAGGTCGGCCAGAAATTCAGGATGAACATGACCGGCGACCACATGGGCGGCGAGTACCAGACCGACAATGTCGTCAGTGCGTACGACGAGAACAAGATGATCGGCTGGAAGACGGCCCCTGCCGGCGCCGAGCCTCCTGGGTGGGAGTGGTTGTGGGAGCTTCGATCCGAAGGGTCCGACACAACGATGGTGTCGCTGACCTACGACTGGAGCAAGGTGACAGACGAGGACCTGTTGAAGAAGATCAGCTTTCCGCTCGTCTCGCAGGACGAACTCGAAGACTCACTCGGCAAGCTGGCATCCGCTGCCGACGCCACCTGACGCGACCTCACGTGGGCCAGCTCTTGCGCTGAGCGAGGAACCTCAACGACCGAGTCGCGCAAGGTCGGGTCCGTTGGTGTCGCTCGCGTAGCTCACCGGCGGTGTGGAAGCGGTCAACAACGGCGCAACGATCTCCCATGCTGCGACGACACCATCGATCTGTGCGAAATGTCGGGTGGTGCCATCCATCGCGTTGTCGAGCATCACGGCGTAGTCGGAGAGCCCTGCGTGACCCTCCGGCTCGCCGACGGTGACCTCTGCTGGGACCAGCTCGTGTGAGGCCGCATCGAGAATGCCGAGTTCGAACGTCACCGACGCCTTTGGCTGCACCGAGAACGTGATCCGGTTGGAGACGGCGTCGGCACCGCCCACGGTGCGCAGCGTGATGGTGGCAGAGGTGACGTCTTCAGCGAGTTGTTTGCCGGTACTGATCGTGATGGGGACGTCACGCCAGCGCTCGTTGTCGATGAAGGTCCTCGCTGCCACGAAGGTCTCGACGATGGAGTCATCTGCGACGTCGTCGAGGTCGCGGTAGCCGTCGTACTGGCCGAGGACCGCACTCGCCAGATCGAATGGCCGCACCACCTCGAGCAGTGCGGCACGCGCGGCGTGATGCGCCGCCTCGCTGTCGTCGATCGGTTCTTCCATCGTGAGGAATGCCAGGAGCTGCAGCAGGTGGTTCTGCAGCACGTCGCGGATCGCCCCGACCGACTCGTAGAACGAGCCGCGGCCGTCCACACCGCCTGTCTCGGACATCGTG
Source organism: Ilumatobacteraceae bacterium (assembly GCA_041747915.1). Taxonomy (GTDB): domain Bacteria; phylum Actinomycetota; class Acidimicrobiia; order Acidimicrobiales; family Ilumatobacteraceae; genus Sva-07. The sequence goes on along the minus strand of JBGTEH010000110.1, from coordinate 7,412 downwards.
ACGTCGATCGACTCGACGAACTGCGAACGCATGCTGTTGGCAATCAGTGGATTCCACAGTCGAACCGCTGACATGTTCTCGATCGCCGACTTGGCGAGGAAATGATCGACGATGAACAGATGCTCGGCACCGATCGCGTCGACGATCTCGTCGTGCAGTTCTCGGGCGCTGTCGGCATCGTCGCCGAAGGGCTTCTCGGTGACCAGGCGCGTCGACTCCGGCAGCGCGGAGGCGGCGATCTTGCGCGCCACGCCGCCGAAAACGTCCGGCGGGAGCGCCGCATAGACGACCGGGCGTCGGACATCGCCGAGGAGACGAGCAAGTTCGTCGTAGGTCTCTGCATCGGTGGAGTCACCAGAGAGATAGGTGAGGTCGACCGAGTCGGCGGCGCCAGCGTCGTAGTCGTCGCCGAGCGAGTCGCGAAACATTGAGCGTAGATCGTCGCCGGAGCAGTCGCTTCGCCCGACACCGATCACCGGAACCCCGAGCTTGCCGGCCACGGCGAGGTCTTGAAGCGCAGGAAAGAGCTTCTTGGCGCCGAGGTCACCGGTCAATCCGAACATCACGAGAGCATCGGCACGATCTGACACGACGTGCACGATGCCCACTCCCGGCACCCCTCAACCAGCACCGGGACATTCTCCAACGCCGTTCGGCAGCGGTGATGCCGGGGCGACCGCTCCCAGTCAAAATTCTGTGACGGCTAGCCTGCGCAGTCCGATGAAGTTCTTGCGCCGTGCATTCTCCGCCATCTTCGCAATGGGTCTCGTCGCTGTGCTGCTTCGAGTGAAGGGAACAGGCGGCACGCCGCCGCAACACGGCGGATGGCGACCGCTGGAACTCCCGGACCAACGATGACCCGAATCGGCATCGCTGGACGCGGCGTGGTGGGTGAGCGCATCGCGTTGCGCCTCGCTGGGGTGATCGGCGAAGTGGAGGTGATCGATGTCGACCTGCGGAGTCGGCGAGGGCTTGACGGGCTCGACATCGCCGTGCTCGCTCACGGAGGCCCGCACTCGACCGACGCCAGGGCGATGCTCGAGGCGGGTGTTGCGGTGGTCTCGGTCAGTGACGATCTGGCAGACGTACGTGCACTGCTCGATCTGGATGGTTGCGCGGTCGACAACGGGTTGCCGCTCGTGGTCGGTGCCGGGATGTCGCCCGGGCTCACCGGACTCCTCGCCCGACTCCTCGCATCGGAGTTGGCGAGCTGCGACGAGATCCACATAGCGCTTCACGGCACAGCAGGCCCCGCGTGCGCTCGTCAGCAGCACCGGGCCTTGCGTGGACTCGCAGTGGGCGTTCACGATCGGGAATGGATCCAGCGACCCGCCGGAACTGGCCGCGAGTTGTGCTACTTCCCCGAACCGGTTGGACCATACGACTGCTACCGGGCCGAGCTGCCGTCGCCGATGCTGCTGCATGACGCCTTCCCGGAGGTGTCGCGTCTCAGCGCGCGGGTGTCGGCCAACCGCCGCGACCGGTTCACGGCCTGGTTGCCCATGCTCAGCCCACCTCACCGCGAGGGTGGCGTCGGTGCGGTGCGGGTGGAGGTGCGTGGCAACGATCAGGCCGGTGGTCGGCGCACGCTGATCGCTGGAGCGGCCGAACTTGTCGGCACCGCGACCGCCGCAACGATCATTGCGTTCGTCGCTGCAGCCGTGAGCGGACAGCTCGAACCGGGCGTGGTGCGAGCTGGTGACGCGGCGCTCGACACCGTCGGGCTCCTGCGCACCATCAGCGCTTCCGGCGTTCGCCTCCAGGAGTTCACCGGTGTGGCTTCGGCGCGCAGGATCAGGGCGAATCCGTGAGCGGCGTGCTCTCGCCGGGCGATGTCTCCGGGTGTGGACTCGTCAACTGCGACAGCTGATCGGCGAGCCGCTCGACCATGTCGCTGAGCCGTTCGAGCTTGTCGTCGAGCGCCTCGCCGGTGACCATGTCGGACAGCGACAGGCGCACGCTGGCGATCTCGCGAGCCAGGAACTCGGTGTCGGCCTGGGTTCGTTCGGCGACATCACGGTCGGTCTCGGCGGTCACACGGTCACGTCGTTCCTGTCGGCTCTGCGCCAACAGGATCAGTGGCGCGGCGTACGACGCCTGGATCGACAACACGAGCGTGAGCAGGACCAGCCCTCGACTCCACGGGTCGAACTGGAGGTCTTTCGGCACGACGGTGTTGAGCAGGATCCACACGGTGATGACCACGGTCTGCCACACCAGGAACCGGCCGGTGCCGAGGAAGTTGGCGATCGACTCACTGAACGCTCCGAAGCGGTCAGAGTCATAGGACACGCCGACTCGCCCGGCCGCACGCGGCGTCGAGAGGTCTTCGCGCCGCTTCACGTCTGGATCCCGGCAGGTTGGTCGTGGGTCGTGTCGCGTCGGCGTCGTTGGGTGGTTCGCCATCCGTCGCCGAGCATCCGGTCGATCACGTCGTCGACCGTCACGGCGCCGAGGAAGCGTCCTGCCTCGTCGGTCACGGCCACGGCGAGAAGGTCGTAGCTCGCGAGCATCTCGGCGACTTCGCGATCGGTGCTGTCGGGCGCCACGGTGGGGTCGTCGGAGGCGAGTGGGCCGAGCGCCATGGGTGGCGGCTCGCGCAGCAGTCGTTGGACGTGCACGACGCCGAGGAGCTTGCCGGTCGGCGCCTTGAACGGTGGGTGCGTGACGAAGACCTGGGTGGCGATGCTGACGACCCAATCGGGGTCGCGGACCTGGGCGAGTGCTTCGGCGACGGTGGCATCGGGTCCGAGGATGATCACATCGGGTGTCATCAACCCGCCGGCGGTTCCTTCCTCGTACGACAGCAGCCGACGCACCACGTCGGCGTCGTCGACGTCCATCACGCCGAGCATTCTTTCCTGGTCGTCCGGTGCCATCTCGCCGATCAGGTCGGCGAGATCGTCGTATTCCATCTCGTCGAAGACGCCCACGAGCCGATCGCGGTCGAGTTGCTCGACGATGCGCACCTGCTCTTCCTCGGGGAGTTCCTCGAGCACGTCGGCGAGTCGCTCGTCGTCCATCGCCTCGGCAAGCTGGCGGCGCTGGTCGATCGGCAGTGCGCGCACGATCGCGGCCACCTCGGCGGGGTGGAAGTCACGTAAGCGTGCGGCCTCGGCCTGCATCTCGGTCGGCGTGTCGAACAACGCGGGCACCTCGTCGAAGTCGACCAGGCGGTAGCTCGGCCGTCGACGCAGCGAGCTCTTGCGCGTCAGACGAACCTTGTCGATCACCCAGTACGGCAGGCGCGCGTCGTCCTGGCTGCGCAATGCGATGTCGCTCACCGTCTCGTCGCCGACGCGTCGATCGATCAAGTGGGCGCCGATGAGTACCTCACCGGCGCGTGGCTTGAATGGATTGAGATCGACGTCCCAGCTGCGCAGGCGAGCGCCGTCACTGTTGAGTTCGGCGACCCGATTGGCGTTGACGAAGATCCGCCGCCGTTGACTGCTGGCGACGAAGCCGACGATGCGCGGGGGGATGGCCGGTTCGCGTCCTTTGCCCGATCGACCGGGGATCGCGACGATGTCCTCGATCCGACCGATCGGCGCGCCGCCGGCGTCGAGCAGCGCCAGGCGCATGACCCGGAATGCGTAGATCAGGTCACCGGCCATGGCCGAAGGTTACCGAGCCCCCCTGCGCCCTCGCGTGACATCCGCCGTTACGCCATGGGTCAGACCTCCGGCGTAACGGGTTCGATCTGGACGAGGGTGTCGCTGTAGGCGACTCCGCCGCCCCATTCGGTGAGCGTGTCGTTGGTCAGGCTGTTGGCGACCTTGCCGTCGGGGTGGTGGCGGCTCCACCATCCGAATGGGATCGCCACGACGCCCGGTCGGAGTCGGTTGGTCACCTTGACAGGCACGTTCACCGACGCCCGGTCGTTCCAGACCCGAGCGAGGTCGCCGTCGACCAGGTCGCGAGCGTCGGCGTCGGCACCATCGACCTCGACGAACGGGCCACCTTCCGGCGGTCCGTGGCGCGGCAGTTGCGAGTAGCCGGAGTTCAAGAATCGGGTGTGATGCTTCGGTGTGAGCAACTGCAGCGGGTAGCGCTCGGCTTGCTCACCCCCGGGGCCTTCGCGTGGTGCGACGAACGTCGGCACTCGGGGCTGTCCCATCCGTTCGAGGCGGTCCGACGCCAACTCGACGCGTCCCGATGCGGTCTCGAACTCGCCGTCGCCGAAGGGGCGGCCGTCGTCGGGGTACGGCGCACGAATCCATCCGACGCGCCGGAGTTCGTCGATGTCGACGCTGGGCAACGACTCCCGCAACAGCGTGTCGTCGTCGTCGAACAGACATGGCTCGGTGTAGCCCATGGCCGCAGCAAGGCGGCGGAAGAACTCGGTGTTCGAACAGGACTCGCCCAGCGGGTCGATGGCGGCGCCGTTCCAACCGACCCATAGATGTCCCCACGGCAGAACGACGTCGTCGCTCTCGATCTGTGTGGTCGCCGGCAGGACGATGTCGGCGTAGAGAGCGGTGTCGGTCATGAACTGCTCGTGTACCACGGTGAACAGGTCGTCGCGCACCAGTCCCTCGCGGATCAGCTCGGCGCGAGGCACCGTGGCCAGCGGATTGCAGTTCCACACGACCAGCGCGTGCACGCCGGGCCCGCTCGATTCACCCGCGTGCGGTGCGGTCAGGATGTCGCCGAGACGACTCATGTTCAATTCTCGCAGCGGCGTCGGTCCGTTGGCGCGTTCGAGGTCGGGTCTGAAGAGCGCCGTTGGGTCGATCAACGCCTCGGAGTACGAGCCGACGCTCTTGGCGATACCACCGCCTCGCTCGGCCCATGCTCCGGTCAACGCCGGCAGACATCCGAGGGTTCGGAAGAACATCGCCCCGTTCTCATGGTGCTCCGCGCCGATCAACGTGCGGATCGCCGCCGGACGAACCGAGGCGTAGTCGATGGCGAGTTGTTCGATCACTCTCGCCTCGACTCCGGTGACGCCAGCGGCGCGCTGCGGTGTCCAGTCGGCGACCGCTGCGCGCAGTTCGTCGAAGCCGAGCGTGTGTTCGGCGATCCACGCATCGTTGGTGAGCCCGTCGCGAATGAGCACGTGCATCATCGCCAGCATCATGGCGATGTCGGTTCCCGGCAGGGGTTGGACGAATCGGTCGCCGCGCTCGACGTCGATGGCGTCTGCCGTCATCGTGCGGATCGGATCGATGACCACCAGTCGCGCACCCTGGGCGCGAGCGGCTTCGATCGTGGGCCACAGGTGTCGATTGGTGAGCTTGGTGTTGGTGCCCCAGAGCAGGATCAGCTTCGAGTGTTCGAGTTCGAGCGCGTCCATTCCTCGTCCGCTGCCGTTCGTCATTCGCAGGCCGGCGCCCACCGTCGGCCCGCAGATCGCCCGGAGGAGCTTCGAGGCACCCATGTGGGCGAAGAGCCGAGCGTTGATGCCCATCATTGCGAGCAGGCCCTGGTTGCCGGCGTCGGAGAAGGGCAGAACTGCCTCGGCGCCATGTTCGGCGATCACGCCATGGAGGCGGTCGGCGATCTCGGTGAGCGCGTCGTCCCACGACACCCGTTCGAACTCACCAGACCCCTTCGCTCCGACTCGTCGCAGCGGGTGCAGGATGCGATCGGGGTCGTAGACGCGATCGATGAAGCGGTTCACCTTCGGGCAGAGTTCACCGGCCGAGTACGGATGGTCGGGGTTGCCCCGCATCTTCACCGCGACCGGCGTACTGCCAGCGGGATCGTCGACGGTGACCGTCCAACCGCAGGTGTCAGGGCAGTCGTGGTGGCAGGTGCCGTTGACTGTTCGTGTCGCCATCTCGACGATGCTACGACGACGGTCGACGACGCGCGGGCGGGATTCGGCCGTCAGGTTTCGATGATCGCGCGTAGGTGCGGCCACGCGGCGGCGAAACCGAAGTGGAGCGCAAGAGATTCCACGTGATCGGGCGTGAACCACGCCACCTCATCGGTCTCGAAATTGAGCGACGACCCGAATGGTTCGTCGACCTCGACGACCACCGTGGTGTACGTCCAGTCGTCGGCGGGTTCGAAGACGTACTCGCCGAGCGGTCGGGGAGTACCCGGGGGCGATCCCACTTCCTCGGCTGCTTCGCGCAGCGCTCCGTCGAATGGCGTCTCACCGAGGTCGAGCGCGCCGCCCGCACACGACCAGTTACCACCTTCGTGGGCCATCGCCGAGCGCTTCTGCAGCATGACGAGGGGAGATCCGTGCATGTCGCGCACCACGAACACCACGCCCGCAGCACCGTGGATGCCCCAGCGGACGTGTCCGTCGCTGCATCGCATGAAGCCGTCGCCCGTTCGTTGCACGCCCCCAACCCTGCCCGATCCACCACGACTCCGCCAACCCGATGTAACGCTGGTTTCAGACACCACCGTTACATCGGGAAGGATTGGCGAGCTTTGGCGGTTGGTTCATCTTCGTGAGCAACGCCGAGACCGAAGTGTTCGATCTGATCATCGTGGGGACCGGATCGGGGAATTCGATCCCGGCGTACCTCGACGGCTGGAGGATCGCACTCGTCGAACGCGACGTCTTCGGCGGCACCTGCCTCAACCGTGGATGCATCCCGTCGAAAATGTTCGTGTACCCCGCCGACATCGCCGTCGCGTCGTCGACGTCGTCGAAGCTCGGCATCGACACGCAGTTCAACGGCGCCGACTGGGGCGCGATCCGCGACCGCGTGTTCGGGCGCATCGATCCCATCGCCGCCGGCGGACGCGAGTACCGGGCGACCGGCACCGCGAACGTGACACTGATCGAAGGGACCGCCGACTTCGTCGACACGCACACGCTCGAGGTCGAAGGACGCCGCATCACCGCGCCGAACATCCTGCTCGCGGCCGGGGCGAGGCCGGTCGTTCCTCCGATCGCTGGGCTGATGGAGACCGGATTCCACACGTCCGACTCGATCATGCGACTGCCGGAGCTCCCGAAGCGTCTCGGCATCATCGGCGGCGGATTCATCTCCGTGGAGATGGGCCACGTCTTCTCTGCACTCGGCTCGCACGTCACGATCTTCAACCGATCCAACATGCTGTTGCGCGAGTTCGATCGCGACATCTCGGCGCGGTTCACCGAGGTGTTCTCTCAACGCGTCGACCTGATGCTCGGGCATGTACCGACCAGGGTCGAACGCGTCGCCGATGGCATCAAGATCACCTGCGCTGTCGGCGAGACCGTGGTCGACGAGTTGCTGGTGGCCACCGGGCGCGAGCCGAACAGCGATCTCCTGAACGTCGACGCCGCCGGCATCGCGTGTCACAGTCACGGCACCGTCGCCGTCGACGACACGATGGCCACGAACGTGGCAGGTATCTGGGCGATCGGCGACCTGGCCAACAACTACCAACTCAAGCACCTCGCCAACGCCGAAGCGGCGATCGCGTTCTGGAACATCGCTCATCCCGACGACGTGCGCCAC
>JBGTEH010000109.1:0-10280 GCA_041747915.1 Ilumatobacteraceae bacterium | reverse complement strand
GTCGGTGCGACGGCTCTTGAGGATCCGGCGCCGTTCACGTTCGCTGCATCCTCCCCACACGCCGTGGTCGATGCGCTCCTCGAGCGCGAACTCCAAGCACGTGTTGATCACCGGGCAGTCGCGGCAGATCTTGCGGGCGCGATCCACGCCGACACCGTCACTCGGGAAGAACGTCGCCGGCGGATGCAACCGGCAACTGCCCTCGGCCATCCACGCAGTCACCGAATCAGGATCGTGGGGGGCGTTGCCGAGTTCGCTCGGACGTTCGATGCTCACGTCGATGGTGGCGCTGCGCTTGCGATTGATCATCGGGGGAACCTTTCTCCGACCAGACCGTGGATGTCTGATCGTCGTGGAGCGAATGGGGGAGCGTTGATGGGCGTTGACTTGGACGTCGCAGCCCAACGAGAGGTTCCCGCTTCCGCAGGATTGTTCGTCATCCGGCGGCAATGTTGCAATCTTGAGGGCAAATCGTAACCTATCCGTCATGAAATAGCCAACGCCGTGGCCTCGATCGTGGGTCCGATAGCATCGGCGCCCATGACCGACCTCGCCCAGACCCAGGCCCCGCGGGCGCATGCGCGTATCGTCTACCACGGGCCCGTGGCGCCGCACTGGGAGGTCTACGGCGACTGGGGTGACCGTCAGGTGCTCGACGAGTTCCGAGCCCGAGTGCTGGCGCGGCTGGTGCTGTTGCCGCGCGACGACCCGCAGTTCCGCCGCAACCGCGAGCGAATCGTGCGCGACGCAGAACGTGAACTCATCACGATCGAATGGGACCTCGGCTACGCCGAGGACACGGCCTGATCGGTCGAACGAGCCACTGTGGCGCTCACCGACGACCGGTTCCTCAATCGTGAACTGAGCTGGCTTGCGTTCAACGACCGGGTTCTGCAGCTCGCAACCGAACCTGGCGTGCCCCTGTTGGAGCGGGCCAAGTTCTGTGCGATCACCGCCACGAACCTCGACGAGTTCTTTCAAGTCCGCGTTGCCGCACTGAAGGATCAGATCGAGGCCGGCATCGATCGGCTGTCACCCGATGGCCGATCCCCGGCGCACACTCTGGCCGAGGTCGCCCACGGGGTGCTCGAACTCATCGACCGTATCGATTCGGCGTTCGTCGACCATCTGGTCCCGGAACTGAGCAAGGCGGGCGTCCACTTCATCGCCTGGGCCGATGTCACCACCGACGAACTCGAGCTGCTCGATCAGTGGTTCGACGAGCGCGTCTTCCCAGTGCTCACACCCCTCGCAGTCGACCCCGGCCACCCGTTCCCGTACATCTCCGACCTCGCACTGTCGTTGGCGGTCAACGTCGCCGATCCCGAGACGGGCGAGCGCCGGTTCGCCCGGCTCAAGGTTCCCAAGCTGTTCCCGCGGCTCGTCGAGGCGTCGCCCGGCCGGTTCCTGCCGGTCGAACAGCTCATCGCGGCAAAGCTCGATCGCCTCTTCGTGGGCATGGTCGTGGAGGAGTGGGCACCGTTTCGGGTCAGCCGCAACGCCGACCTCACGCTCGAGGAAGAGGAAGCCGACGACCTGCTCGAAGCCGTCGAGATGGAGCTTCGGCGACGGCGGTTCAACAAGGCCGTGCGCCTCGAGGTGTCGCACGACATCGGCGCCGAGGTCCTCGAACTCCTCGTGCGTGAACTCGACCTGTCGATGGACGACGTCACCTTTCACCGCTCGCCGCTCGATCTCAGCTGCCTCTGGCAGTTGCTCGAACTCGACCGCCCCGACCTCAAGGACGAGGCCTGGCCGCCCGTGACCGCCGGTCGCATCCTGGCCGCGGAGGAGACCGATCGGCCGATCTTCGACGTCATGCGCCATCGCTCCCTCATGGTCCATCATCCGTACGAAAGCTTCACCAGCAGTGTCGAGGCGTTCATCTCCCAGGCAGCCGACGATCCGAAGGTCCAGTCGATCAAGATGACGCTCTATCGCGCCGGTGGCGACAGCGCGATCATCCGCAGCCTCATCCGCGCCGCCGAGAGAGGCGTGCAGGTGGCCGCCCTCGTGGAGTTGAAGGCGCGATTCGACGAAGCCAACAACGTGCAGTGGGCCCGTCAGCTCGAACGGGCCGGTGTCCACGTTGTGTACGGCATGGTCGGCTTGAAGACCCACAGCAAGGTGGCGCTCGTCGTGCGCGACGACGGTGACCAGTTGCGTCGCTACGTGCACATCGGCACCGGCAACTACAACGCCAAGACGGCTCGGATCTACGAGGACATCGGCGTTCTGACCTGCGCTCCCGACATCGGCGACGATGCGACCCAGCTGTTCAACCACCTCACGGGCTACAGCCGGTCCGACGATTATCAGAACCTCCTCGTGGCCCCGCGCGATCTCCGGCGCCAGTTGGTCGATCTGATCGAACACGAGGCGTCGTTCGGCCCCGACGGCCACATCACCCTGAAGTGCAATTCGATCGCCGACGACGAGATGATCGAGACGCTGTACGCGGCCAGCGCCGCCGGCACCCGCATCGACATGATCGTGCGCGGAGTCTGTTGTCTGCGCGCCGGGGTGGCAGGGCTGTCGGAGAACATCAGGGTGCGCAGCATTCTCGGTCGGTACCTCGAACACAGTCGTATCTACCGGTTCGACCACGGCAACGTCGTCGACGGCCAACGCATCGTCGGGGCTATGTCCGACGCCGTGTACCTCATCGGCTCGGCCGACCTGATGCCGCGCAACCTCAACCGGCGCGTCGAGGTGATGGCGCCCATCCAGCACGCGCGCCACACCGCCTCGCTCGATCAGGCGCTCGAGTACGCCTTGGCCGACGACATCGTTCGGTGGGAGCTGCAGGCCGACAACAGCTGGTCCCGCATGGGGCCGCGCGATGCGTTCCGACCCCACTCGCAAGAGCGTATGTATCGCTGGACGCTCGATCAGCAACTCGCCGGCCGCTCCTGAATCGAGCGCCACGCCGCGCCAGCCAGACGCCCGACTCGAGGGCCCTGGACTCTGTTTCCCAGATCGACAGCCTCCGTTCACCTCGTGTTCACCTGTGGGCCGGTTCCGGTTCACGTCGCGGGCTTACCGTGCCCTCCGGACAGCCGATCACTCGCTCGTCCATGAACAGAACATGTCCAATCAAACACAACGAACGGAGTTGGAAGCGTGAACTCTCCCAAGCGCCGCATTCTTGCCGGAGCATTTGCATTGATCCTCGTTGCCGCCGCGTGCGGCAGCGACGACGATTCGGGATCATCGAGCAGCGAGGCCCCCGCGGGCACCGAGGCGATGTCGGAAACGACCGAAGCGATGTCCGAGACCACCGAAGCGATGTCCGAGACGACCGACGGCGCAACCGGGGACCTCTCCGGTGCCATCTTCGTGTCCGGCTCGTCGACGGTCGAGCCCATCTCGATCGCCGCCGGCAATGCGTTCGCCGACGCCAACCCTGGTGTTGCGATCACCGTCGAGGGGCCCGGCACCGGTGACGGATTCGCCAAGTTCTGCGCCGGCGAGTCCGACATCTCCGACGCGTCGCGACCGATCAAGGCCGAGGAAATTGAGACATGCGAGGCCAACGGCATCGAGTTCATCGAACTCGAGGTCGCTGTCGATGGGCTCTCGGTGATCACCTCCGCGCAGAACGACGCGGTGGAATGCCTCAGCTTCGTCGATCTGTACGCGCTCCTCGGACCTGACGCGACCGGCGTCAACAACTGGGCCGACGCGTCGGCAACGGCTGACGAGATCGGCGCGACGGTCACCGATCTCGGTGCCGTCAATACGCCCTACCCGGATGCCACGCTGACGGTCACTGGACCCGGCGAGGAGTCAGGCACGTTCGACAGCTTCGTCGAACTCGTCATCGCTCCCGTCGGCGAGGAATTGGGTGTCGAGGACGCGAATGTGCGCCCTGACTACACCGCCAGCCCGAACGACAATGTGATCATCGAAGGAATCGCCGCCAACCCGACCTCGCTCGGATGGGTCGGTTTCGCATTCGTCGAGGAGAACCTCGACACCGTCAAGCCGCTGCAGGTCGACGGTGGCGAAGGGTGCGTCGAGCCGACGCCGGAATCGATCGCCTCCGGTGAGTTCCCGATCGCGCGCAGCCTGTACATCTACGTCAGCGTCCCCGCACTCGAGGAGAACACTGCGCTGGAGGGCTTCGTCGACTTCTACGTCGACGAGGCCATCTCGACGCTCGTCGGAACGGGCGACGGCCAAGTGCCGTACGTGCCGTTGAGCGACGAGGGCGCAGCGGCAACCGCGGCAGTGTGGGAGGCCCGCGAAACGGGCACTCGCGACGGCGGCTGATCCCCTGAACCCCCCGTAGATGCCGGCCCTGCTCATGCGAGCGGGGCCGGCGTCTAGGCTTTCACCCACCGCTCAAGTCGTTGTCCGCCCTGCCCAGCCACGAGGATCTCCATTGGCTCTCTCCAACACGGTCGTGACCTCCGCCTCCGACCTGCACATTCGACCAGCGCGCAAACGCGTCGACCGGGCGGCGAAGCTGTTCTTTGCGGCCGCTGCGACGATGACATTCGCAGTGACGGTCGCCATCGTGGTCACGCTGGTGTTCGACGCCATCGAGTTCATCCGGAGCCTGGCCGGTACCGACGACGGCCTCGGCGCCCTCTTCTCCCTTGGTTGGTTCCCTCGCCGCGGGTTCTTCGACATCGGCACGCTCGTGGTCGGCACCTTCATCGTCACCGGGATCGCGATGTTGGTGGCGGTTCCGCTCGGGCTCGGCTCAGCGATCTACCTCGCCGAGTACGCCCGCCCCAAGGTCCGCAAGACGATCAAGCCGATCCTCGAGATCCTGGCCGGGGTGCCGAGTGTCGTGCTCGGCTACTTCGCGATTTCGTACATCAACCCCAACATCGTCGCCAACCTCTTCTCGGGCGCAAACGCGGCGTTCACCTTGGCGGCCGCCGGAATCGGAGTCGGGATCTTGACGACTCCGATCATCGCCTCCGTCGCCGAAGATGCGTTGTCGTCGGTCCCGCTGGCGCTGCGTGAAGCGTCGTACGGTCTGGGGGCCAACCGCTGGCAGTCGACGTTCAAGGTCGTGCTGCCTGCTGCGATCTCTGGCGTCATCGCTGCTCTGATCCTGGGTGTGTCGCGAGCAATCGGCGAGACGATGGTCGTCGCCATCGCCGCAGGCGCCACCGGCGGCGGACTGTTCAGCCTCGACCCGCTGCAGCCCGGCCAGACGATGACGGCCGCCATGGCGGCGCTCGGCTTCGGCAGCGACCAGGTGGCCGGCGACGACAACGCCTTCCAGAGCCTGTACTTCATCGGCCTGTTGCTGTTCTTCATGACATTGTTCTTGAACTTCATCTCCGATCGACTCGTCCGCCGACTGCGTGAGGAGTACTGATGGCGCTCTCGACCCCACAATCCGTCGGCGGCACCACCGCCAAGAACGTCACCGCCGGAATCACCGGTGGACAACGCGACGTCAAGGGCAAGTTGCTGGAAGGCGCGCTGATCATCTCACTCGGTGGTTCGCTGCTGGTGCTTCTCGTTCTCGTCGTCGACCTCCTGCGCCGCAGTTGGCCGGTGTGGACCGACCGGCCTGGCGACTTTCTGACCGGCCCTCTCAACTCGGCGAACGCCCTCGACGCCGGCGTCGGCCAAGCGATTCGAGGTACCCTCGAACTCGCGCTCATCGTCGCCGTCGTGGCGATCCCGCTCGGTACGGCGTGCGCGGTGTACCTCGAGGAGTACGCCGCCAAGTCACGATTGGCCGCCTTCACCCGATTGAACGTGCGCAACCTCGCCGGCGTGCCCTCGATCGTCTACGGGCTACTCGGGCTCGCGATCTTCGTGCAGTTCTTCGAACTCGGACGCACCATCTGGGCCGGTGGTCTCGCGCTGTCCGCGCTCGTGCTCCCGATCGTGGTGATCACGGCATCCGAGGCACTCCGGGCCGTTCCTCAGAGCATCCGCGAGGGCGCCTACGGGGTCGGGGCGACGCGCTGGGAGACCACGCGTCACCACGTCCTTCCGGCGGCCGCGCCGGGAATCCTGACGGGCGTCGTGCTGTCGCTGGCTCGCGCGGCCGGCGAAGCGGCACCGATCCTGCTCGTTGGCGCTGCGACCGGCCTGCTGCGCACCGGCTCCCAGGGCTTCTTCGAACAACTCGGGTCGGCATTCACAGCGCTGCCCGTCGCCATCTTCTCCTACGCTCGACAGCCAGGCGAGGCCTTCCGCGAGGTGACCGCAGCCGCGTCGCTGGTGCTGCTGGTCCTCGTGCTGCTGATGAACGGCGTAGCGATCTGGCTGCGCAATCGATACGAACGGAAGTGGTGACGAGATGGCACAGCCACGAGCGGACAACCAACCAACGACCAGGCGACAACCAACGGTGACGAAGGACGAGGTCATGGACATCGAGATCGAGATCGCCACATCCGCAGCGGTCGAACAGGAACCCGCGATGGTCGAGAACGTGTTCGTGACCTCGGATCTGCACGTGCACTACGGCGACTTCCTGGCTGTGCGTGACGTGAATCTCGAGATCGCAAAGAACGAGATCACCGCATTCATCGGTCCGTCGGGCTGCGGCAAGTCGACGGTACTGCGTTGCCTCAATCGGATGAACGACCTCATCGAGAGCGCACGCGTCGACGGCTCGATCGCATACCACGGCGTCGATCTGTACGGGCCGGGCGTCGATGCGGTCGAAGTCCGCCGACGCATCGGCATGGTGTTCCAGAAGCCGAATCCGTTCCCGAAGTCCATCTACGACAACCTCGCCTTCGGGCCCCGGATCAGTGGCGTCAAGAAGAAAGCCGAACTCGACGACATCGTCGAGTCATCGCTGCGCCGAGCCGCCCTCTGGGACGAGGTCAAGGATCGTCTCAAGGCGTCGGCGATGGGCATGTCCGGCGGCCAGCAGCAACGACTCTGCATCGCGCGGGCGATCGCCGTCGAACCCGACGTGATCCTCATGGACGAGCCCTGCTCCGCCCTCGATCCGATCGCCACCGGCAAGATCGAAGAGCTGATGGAGGAGATCAAGGCTGAATTCACCATCGTCATCGTGACGCACAACATGCAGCAGGCCGCTCGCGTGAGCGACAAGACGGCGTTCTACTCCGTCGAGGTCAACGAGACGTCCGACACCCGAACGGGAATTCTGGTGGAGTACGACCTGACCGAGAAGATGTTCTCCAATCCCTCCGACGAACGCACCGAACGGTACGTGACCGGCAGGTTCGGGTGATGTCAGACGAGCTGCGTGCCGAGTTCCACGAGCAACTCGACGAGATCCAGACGGGTATCGCACGCATGTCGGCCGGTGTCACCGAACTGGTTCCCCGAGCCACCGAGATCCTGTTGACGATGGATCTCGAAGGTGCCGAGTACATGATCCTCGGCGACGACGACTACGACCGCCGAGCCATCGAACTCGAAGAGCGTTGCTTCAAGGTCATCGCTCTGCAGGCGCCGGTGGCGACCGACCTGCGCGCCGTGGTGTCGGCGATTAAGATCATCGCCGACGTCGAACGTTCGGCCGATCTGTGCGTCAACATCTGCAAGGCGGCGAGACGCATCTACGGGCACGACCTCGACCCCCACCTGCGCGGGGTGATCCAGAAGGTCGGCGATCAGGCCCAGGTTTTGTTCAAGGAGGCCACCGAGGCGTACCTCAACCTCGATGGCGTGCGCGCCGCAGCGCTCCACGACATGGACGCCTACCTCGACGACCTGCACCGCCAGTTGATCCAGGTGATCTTCGAGAGTCACGCCGCCGGCCACATCGACCTCCAGGTGGCGGTTCAGCTCGCGGTTGTGGCGAGGTTCTACGAGCGCATCGGCGACCATGCGGTCAACGTCGGCGACCGGACCCGGTACATCATCAACGGCTGGTTGCCGGATCGCCCGTATCCGGAGAGCGACAATGAACCACCTCGGGTGGTCTTCGTTGCTGATACCGACGACCGCTGATCCATGATCGTGGCCGTCGTGTGTGCGCTGGTCGCCGGTGTCGCGCTCGGCGTGCTCGCAGCTCGGTGGCGAGGCGGCGTGGCATCATCGTCGAACGTGGCGTCCACGAAACCGGACGGTGTCGAGGTGGCCACGCTGTTGACGAGCGCGGTCGACCATCTCGAGATCGGTGTCGTCGTGGCCAATGAGCCCAACCGCATCGTCTACCGCAACGCCGCGGCGCGGGCATTCCGCGGAACACACATCGGCGTGCTCGTCGACGACAACATCGCGTCGATCATCGGCGAGGCCGGTGCGGGGCGCAGCATGGCGCGGGTGGTCGAGTTGCAGGGCCCACCCAAGACGTGGCTGGCGATCAGCGCGGAGCCGACGCCGGGCGGTGGTGCCGTGGCGACGATCCAGGACATCAGCGAACGCATGCGCACCGACGCGATGCGCACCGACTTCGTCACCAACATCTCCCACGAACTCAAGACCCCGGTCGGGGCGGTGGCGGTGCTTGCCGAGGCACTGATCGACGAGCGCCAGCCCGACAACATCGAGCGGTTGGCGGATCATCTGGTCGAGGAAGCGCATCGCGCGGTCCGTACGATCGATGACCTGTTGAAGCTGTCGCAGATCGAATCGACGCGCCCGGGTGACACGGTGGTCAACCTCAGCGCCGTCGTCCAGACCGCGATTGCACGTGGTCGGGCGGTCGACGGTGGACGCGGCGTGGAGATCACGGCGTTCGACGGGGCCGACGACATCGTGATCCGCGGCGACGAGCGACAGCTGGTGTCGGCGGTCGGGAACCTCGTCGAGAATGCGGTCAAGTACAGCCAGTCCGGCGATGTGGTGCAGGTGCGGACGCGCTTCGACGACAAGGCGGTCGAGGTGATGGTCGCGGACCAGGGCATCGGGATCCCGGCACGCGACATCGACAGGATCTTCGAGCGCTTCTACCGAGTCGACAAGGCGCGCAGCCGCGAGACGGGAGGCACCGGCCTCGGCCTGTCGATCGTGCGTCACGTGGCAACCAACCACGGTGGCGAGGTGCTCGTGTCGTCGCAGGAGGGCGAGGGATCGACGTTCGTGCTCAGGCTTCCCGCCGAACTCATCGTGCACGCCACCCACACCGACACGGCAGCTGCCGAGACCTCTGACATCGAACAGCCACACGACCACGAGCAAGGACGACCATGAGCGAAGCACGACCATGAGCGAAGGAGTGGTCCTCGTCGTCGAGGACGAGGCGAGTTTCGTGGAGGCGCTCACCATCGGCTTGCGCCGAGAAGGGTTCGAGGTCGTCGTCGCCGTCGACGGCGCAGAGGCCTTGGAGCGCTTCGACGAGATCGCGCCCGACCTGGTGCTGCTCGACGTGATGTTGCCGAAGGTCAGCGGCGTCGACGTGTGTCGCCAACTCCGCAAGCGGTCCCAGGTGCCGATCATCATGGTGACCGCAAAAGGCGCCGAGATCGACACGGTCGTGGGTCTGGAAGTGGGCGCCGACGACTACGTCACCAAGCCGTACCGGCTTCGCGAGCTCGTGGCGCGCATGCGCGCAGTGCTGCGCCGCACGGACATCCGCACGAACACCGTCGTGTTCACGGCGGGGATGATCGAAGTGGGAGACGTGTTGCTCGATCCCGAGGAGCACCGGGTGAGCGTCGAGGGCGGCGAGATCAGTCTGCCGCTCAAGGAGTTTGAGCTGTTGCACCTGCTCATCGCGAACGCGGGAAGGGTGCTGCCCCGAGAGACGCTGATCGACCGGGTGTGGGGCAACGACTACGTCGGCGACACCAAGACGCTCGACGTCCACGTGAAGCGACTGCGTGCGAAGATCGAGCCCGATCCAGCAATGCCGACGCGCATCGTGACGATCCGCGGACTCGGCTACAAGTACGAGCGTTCCTGATCCGCCTAGGATCGCCGCGGTGGAACCGGCGAGCCAACCCGGACGTCCACGGTCATCGAAGTTCCGTCGCCTGGCGATCACCCATGCCCTGATGATGGGCGGCGACGCGGCCATGGTCGTCGCGTTGGCCGACTCGCTGTTCTTCGACATCGACCTCGACGCGGCCAGGTCCCGGGTGCTGTTGTTCCTGGTGCTCGGCTTCGCCCCGTTCCTGCTCATCGCGCCACTGATCGGCCCGATGATCGATCGCGTCGCAGGCGGTCGACGCTTCGTGATCCAACTCGTGGCTGTGGCCCGGGTCGTGCTGTCGCTGCTGATGGCCCGATACCTCGAGGCGCTGGCGCTGTTCCCGCTGGTCTTCGGTTCGCTGGTCCTGCAGAAGACGTACACGATCTCGAAGTCGGCGATCGTGCCGTCGACGGTGCGTTCCGAGACCGAACTCGTGGAGGCCAACTCCAAGCTCGGG
>JBGTEH010000108.1:0-4416 GCA_041747915.1 Ilumatobacteraceae bacterium | reverse complement strand
GCTGTGGCCCCGCGTCTGGCAGGTGGCCGGTCGCGTCGACCAGATTCCCGAGCCGGGTGACTACGTCACCTACGAGATCGGGCGCGATTCGGTGATCGCGGTGCGCGGCCTCGACCAGGTGGTCCGCGTCTTCTACAACGTCTGTCAGCATCGCGGCAACCGGCTGGTCACCGCCGAAGTCGGCTCGCTGCTCAGCGGCGAGTTCCAGTGCGCCTACCACGGCTGGCGTTTCGGTGCCGACGGCCGATTGAACTGGGTCCCCGACGAGGACGATTTTCCGCAGGGCAGCCCATGCGGTGTGCGCAACCTCGTGGAGATGCCGAGCGACACGTGGGCCGGTTTCATCTGGTTCAACATGGACCCCGACGCAGCACCACTGCGCGCCTGGCTCGACCCCGTCGCCGAACATCTCGACGCGTACCGCATGGAGGACATGAAGCGAACGCACTGGGTGACCGTCGTGGGCGACTTCAACTGGAAGTGCGTGCAGGACAACTTCAACGAGAGCTACCACCTTCCCTACGTGCACCCCCAGACGCTGGCGTCGATGAACGAACACCACAGCGGGTGTCAGTTCGACCTCTACGATTCGGGCCACGCCCGCATGCTCATGCCCGGCGGTGGGCCCGGCCCGCAGTACCAGGGCAAACCTGAGCGGACGCTCAAGAGCCTCAGCGCCGATCTCGAGTTCTGGGACGTCGACCCGGCGCCCCACCTCGACGATTTGAGTGGCCTGCGAACCGCGTTGCAGCAGCGCAAGCGCGAGCTGGGCGCCTCGAAGGGGTACGACTTCTCGAACTACTCCGACGAGCAGCTCACCGACAACTACCACTACACCGTCTTCCCGAACATCTCCTTCAGCATGAAGCCCGATGGGTGCATCTGGCTGCGCGCCACACCGCACCCGACCGACCCGCAGAAGTGTTTCTTCGACATGTGGTACCTGACCTTGTTCCCGGAGGGCTCGAGCGAGTACTTCTCGAACTCGATGCGTGACTGGGTGTCGATCGATCACCAGGTCGAGCACCAGACCGGTATCGCCGGTGAGGTGTCGTGCGGGCCCGGTATCGACCAGGACGTGGCGATCTGGAACACCCAGCAGCAGGGCCTGCGCTCGCGTGGATTCCGCGGCGAGTACATGCCCTGGCAGGAGCGGCGCATCCGGTTCTTCCACGACAACATCGACCGCCACCTGGCGATGGGGCCAGTTGGTGTCTGAGTCGGACGCGACGCCGGTCGAACTCGGGGACCTGAGTGACCTCGGCGACGGTGAGCTGCGCTGCTTCGAGAACGTCGGCCGCGACGGCATCGTCGTGTGTCGCGTCGGGGGCCAGCTGTTCGCACTCGACGACAACTGTTCGCACGCCGACACGCCATTGAGTGAAGGTCGTCTGCGCGGCTACGGCATCACCTGTCCGCTCCATGGCGCCTCGTTCGACGTGCGCGACGGCTCGCACTCCGGTCCACCGGCGTGGGAGGGCGTTGCGTCGCACCCGGTCGAGGAGGTCGACGGGGTTGCCGTCGTCGTGATCGGAGGTCGCGATCGAGGCGATGGCGGGGCACCCGACAGCGGTCGACTGCAGACGCGTTGAGCTGCGTCCACGCTACGCGCGCTCACTAGCTTCAGCGCGATGACATCCGCAGTGCCGACCACAACCAGTGAGATCACCGCCGAGTGGATGACCACGGCGCTGCGCGAATCGTCCACGATCGGCGCCGGGACCCATGTCGACTCGGTCGTGCTGGATCCGGCCGCCGCCGGGGTGGGATTCATGGGCGAGGTCGGCAAGGTCTGCGTCGTCTACGGCGGTGACGCCACCGATGCGCCGACGAGCATCATCGCCAAGTTCCCGACCGCGTCGCCCGACATCCGCACGATGATGCACCCAACGCGGATCTACGAGCGCGAGCACCGCTTCTACGCCGAACTCGCGGCCACCTCGCCGTTGCGGACGCCCGCCGTGTACCACGTGACATGTCGAACGGCGGCCACGCCCGCCGACGAGCGATACATGCTGCTGATGGAAGACCTCTCCGCGCTCACCGTCGGCGATCAGGTCGCCGGTGTCACGGTCGAGCAGGCTCGCTGTGCACTCGTCGGGCTCGCCGCTCACCACGCCGCGTTCTGGAACGGTTCGGGCCTGGAAGATGCCGACTACATCCCGATCATCAACGGGCCGCTCAATCAGGCCGGCGCATCGATCTACGAGGTGTCGCTCCCGGGATTCATGGATGCCTTCGGCGACGCGATCAAGCCGGAGTTGACGGGGTACGTCGAGAACTATGCAGCGACCCGTGGCCAGATCATCGACGACCTTGCGGCCATGCCGCACACCCTCGTGCACTTCGACTTCCGCGCCGACAACCTCCTGTTCGACGCCGACGGAACGGTCGCGGTCATCGACTGGCAGACGATCAGCGAGGGCGGGGGAGCGGCGGACCTCGGGTACTTCCTGTCTCAGAACCTGAGCACCGAGGACCGGCGCGAGCACGAGGTCGACCTGCTGCGCGGCTATCACGATGAACTCACCGCGCATGGTGTCACCGGCTACGACTTCGAAACGCTGCTGGCCGACTATCGCGTCGGCATCACCTGTGGCTGGGTGATCCCCGTGCTCGCGGTCGGGAGCCTCGACTTCACCAGCGAGCGTGCCGTGGCGTTGTGGACCGCCGTCGTCGAACGGGCCCAAAACGCCCTGATCGATCACGGCTACGGCAGTTGACCAACGCCGCGAACTCGACACCGATTCACCGATCACCCTCCCGATCAACCGCCCGATCAACCTCGACGAACACTCACGACACAGGAGACATCTCCTGACCGGACGACTCGACGGAAAGACCGCGGTGATCACCGGAGCGGCAAGCGGGATCGGGGCAGGCACGGCGCGCCTCTTCGTCGCTGAAGGCGCCCGCGTGATCGTTGCCGACATGCAGGTCGAAGCGGGGCTGGCGCTCGTCGACGAACTCGGCGATCGAGCCCGATTCGCCGAG
The DNA here is from genome assembly GCA_041747915.1 of Ilumatobacteraceae bacterium. Lineage (GTDB taxonomy): Bacteria > Actinomycetota > Acidimicrobiia > Acidimicrobiales > Ilumatobacteraceae > Sva-07. The sequence continues at coordinate 1,422 of JBGTEH010000108.1, read as the reverse complement.
ACCAACGTGCTCGACGAGGCCCAGGTCGCAGCGGCCGTCGACCTCGCCGTGTCCGAGTTCGGGCACCTCGACGTGATGTTCAACAACGCGGGCATCGTCGGAGCGGTTGGCCGCATCTCGGAGACCAAGACCGACGCGTGGGACAACACGATCGCGATCCTGCTGCGCGGCGTCTTCCTCGGAACCAAGCACGCGGCTCGCGTGATGCTGGAGCAGAACTCGGGCGTGATCATCAACACCGCGAGCACCGCCGGCGTCCTCGGTGGCCTCGGCCCGCACGCCTACACGGCGGCCAAGCACGGCGTGATCGGGCTGACGAAGTCGGTCGCCAACGAGCTGGCTCCGAACGGAATCCGGGTGAATGCGATCGCGCCCGGCAACACGGTCACGGCGATGACGGCCTCGGTGACCACCGGCGATCCGAACGACCTCGAAGCAACCAATGAGCGCATCTCCTCCATGTCGCCACTCGGCTACGCCGGCTTGCCCGACGACATCGCGGCGGCTGCGCTGTATCTCGCAAGTGACGACGCTCGGTACGTCTCGGGGCACACGCTCGTGGTCGATGCCGGCCAGACGACGGCGGGAATGACGCCGCTGCGGTTCAACATCGGCTCCAGCCGACAGATCCACGAGGCCGGCCGCTCCACCTGATGTAACGCTGGTGTCTGCAACGCTGGTGTCAGACACCAGCGTTACAGGATGCGGACGGGGTTGTCGCCATTCCAGCCGATCGAGGCGTCGCGGACCATGTCGTAGAAGCCGACGAGTGGTGCGCTGCGTTCGTAGATCTCGATCAGGTGCCCGAGGTCGGAGCGTGCGTCGTGGAACGCGAACGGCATCCCGGTTGCGGTCTCGGCGTAGAGAACCTCGGCGCGACCTTCGTCGACGAGTTGGGCGGCCGCGTCTGCGAACGTGTCGACGAAGAAGGCCACGTGGTGGACGCCGCTGCTGCCGACGAGCGGATCGTCGCCTCCGTCGTGCTGGTGGATCAACTCCAGCATCACCGATCCCCATTGGCCGTAGGCGGACGAGTGATCGAACGTCGCGGCTCGACCTCGGACCCGTACCCGGCGCACATCGATGTGCTCACGGACGAAGAACGGCCCGGCTCCCCGCTGCGCCCATTCCGAGGCTGCAGCTCTGACATCGGCGACGGCGTAGGCGATCTGGACGGGTCCGTCGAGCACTTCGGCGACGGTACTTCGCTCGCGTCGTCGCATCTTTGGTCGGGTCGTTATGGTCGCCTCGGGATCAGGGTTCGATCAGCCACGAGGGAGACGCATGACAGAGACGGTGCTCGATCGATTCGCGCTCGCCGACGGGCGAGCAGTGGTCACCGGTGCTGGGCGCGGCATCGGCGAGGGCATCGCCGTCGCCCTCGCCGAGGCAGGGTGCGACGTCGTGCTCACCGCACGTCGC
>JBGTEH010000107.1:0-4423 GCA_041747915.1 Ilumatobacteraceae bacterium | reverse complement strand
CATCGTGGCGCCGCCGTCGGCCGAGATCTGCAGCGGGCCACCATCGACATCGCTCGCCCAGAAGTCGTACTCCGCAACGGGTTCGAATCCGAGGTGGCGTGCATACCAGTCAGCCGCCGCCGCACGATCCGGAACGCGGATGTGCACATGATCCAACCGACCCATGCGGAACCGTCCAGCCTCGACCACAGCTCACACCGTAGATCGGTGGTGAGTCTGACATTGAGACGGCGCTTGCGTCGCTCATCGCCGGGTCACCGCAATCGCTCCTTTGCGGCCTTCTTCGCCCGGGTCAACTCCACCCGTTGCGGATGTTGCTTGTAGAACGGATCGAGCGGATAGCACCCCGACACGAGCCCGTTGCGAGGCGCCGTCGTGCAGTCGCTGAACGTCCGACACACCAGCCGCGAATCGAACGGCCGCCCGGCGAGCGTGTCGGCCGCGAGTTCGGGGTACGACAGGATCATCCGGCCCAGTCCGACCATCGTCGCTCCCCCATCGGCGACCACCGCCTGGCCGACGTGCGCCAACCAATCCTGGAGGTACGAGTACCCGGATCCGACGATCGTCACGTCGGGATGGGCGAGGGTCAACTCGCGGGTCACGGCGAGTTGGCGCGCCACACCGTGCAGCGGATCTTCCGGCGGCTGGTACCCGTCCGACGGCGGGAAGTAGGCCGGCCGCTGCACGTGCGGGTTGTAGTACGGGCTGCCGGCGGTCACGCTGACCAGACCCACGCCCAACTCGCCGCACAGATCGAGGAACGCGTGCGTCTCGCTGAGGTCGATGCCGAGGCCCGTGCCGTCGCCACCGAACGCGTACCGGTACGCGCCGGTCGTCTCGGGAACTCCGACACCACCATCGCCCGGAATGTACGGAACCAGGTCGAAGGCCGACAGGCGCACGGCCACGGCCAGACCCGGAGCGCGTTCACGAATACCCGTCACCACGGTGCGCAGGAACTCGGTACGTCCCGCGAGATCGCCGCCGTAGCGCCCGGTGCGGTCGTGTCCCGTGAGCAACTCGTGCAACAGGTATCCGTGACAGTGCTTGACATCGACGAAGTCGAATCCGGCCTGCTCGGCGAGCTCGGCGGCCACGATGTAGTCCTCGGCGAGCGAGTCGAGTTCGTCGTCGGCGAAGACCGAACCGGCATCGGCACTCACTCGACCATCGAGGATCGGGTGCGCATACGCCGTTCGCGGTTGCGGCGCACCCTGTGGCCGCGACCAGCGCCCCGAGTGGGTGAGCTGCAGACCGGTCACCTGTTCGGAATCCAAGATGCCGCGTAGCTCAGCCAATTCGTCGACCGTCGTCGCGTCGATCACGAGCTGGTTCGGGTTCGCTCGACCGTCGAGGCGCACAGCGGTCGCCTCACCCCACACGAGCCCACATCCGCTCGCCGCGAACCGCTGCCAACGTCGCCGCACGAGCTCGGTCGGACGGCCGTCGGTCGTGGCGTCCCACCCCTCCATCGGCAGCACCGCGAACCGGTTCGGCGACACGAACGATCCGGCCCCGCCGTCGCGAATCTCCACGGGGTCGGCGAGCGGTCCGGTCGGGTCGACGTGCTCGGCGATCGGGATCTCGATGCCGAGCGCCGCACCATGTTCTCGGAATGCCTGGACGTTCGCGAGCTTCTTGACCTGCGTCCAGCGCACGCTCATGGCGCCTCCCACTGCTCGAGTCGTTCGAGGATGTCGGCCAGCACGGCGCGATCCGAGTCGGGCCGTCGCGGCGCGAGGGGCGGCGTCGCATCGCACGACGCCCATCCCCGAAGCTCGAAGAAGATCGCTGCATCGTGGCGATATCCGGGGACCGGGGCCCGGAACGTGAAGTGACCCAGATACTGCAGGAGGTCGTTCAATTCGTGAAACGCCGGGTCACCTGCCGCCCACAGACGGTCGCGAGCTGCGAATGCAGCGGGAGCGAACGTCGACAGACCGAGCAGGTAATCCGAGCCGTACATCACCATGTCGATCGCCAGGTCGTTGCCGGTGAACACGGTGAAGTCGGGGCGAACCCGATCTCGCAGGTCGAGGCGATCCCACTCCAACTCGCGGCTCAGCGATGAGTGCTTCGCTCCGGCGCACGACGCGATCCCCATCAGGCCCTCGTAGGCGTCGAGCGATGGGATCCGTCCGTACGGCACGAACATGGCACCGAGTTCGAACCCGATGAAACGATCCACGCCGCCGCCGATCGCGGCCAGCGCCGACACCCACCCGTCGTCGTCGAGTGCGTTGAGGCCGTGCGACGGAAAGATCACCGGCACCCCACCTCGACGGGCGATGGCATCGCATGCGGCTACGTACCCTTCGAGGTCGAACGCCGCTCCCGCCTCGTCGGCCACGTAGGCACCGGCGACGAACGCACCGCCGGTCACCTCGGCGGTGACGTCGAGCACGCGCTCCTTGTCGGCGTCGGCGAGCAGCTGCACGTACCCGGTGTCCATGTTCACGGCTGGCGTCAGCCCGGCAACCACGGTGCGCTCAACATGGGCCTCGACCGCACGCCAGTCGATCGCGCCGTCGCCGTCGTACGGCACGAGAACCGCTGACATGCCGGTGATCGCGCGGCGGGGGCGGATCCGCCCCACGACATCGGCCTCGGTTCTCATTGAAGTGCACACTGCCAGTTCAAGCCAACCTCACCCCAACCCGGACAAGCGATGAGATTCCGGGACGCCCGCCGCACCAGAAACTCATCACCTCACCCCAACCCGCACAAGCGATGAGATTCCGGGACGCCGGCCGCACCAGAAACTCATCACCTCACCCCAACCCGCACGGGCGGACGGATCACCGATGGTCAACCACGCGGCGATGTGATTCGATGGGATGGTGGCTGACGGCGACGATGACGCGGACCAACGCTCCGTCGAGGAGGCGTTCTGGAGGTCGGACGACTTTCCGGTACGCCACGCGCCGCCCGACATCGTGTGGGATCAGCCTCGATCGATTCCATCCGATGACCGAGAGCCTCGCGACGAGGAATCGAGGCCGTCGGCGAGCGCAGGAGAACCGGCAACACGTTCGGCCCGGTCAAAGCTGCTCATCGGCACCGGAGTGTTCGTGGCCGCAGCGGTCCTGGCGGGCGTCGTGGTGGCGACGACCGGCTCCGACAGCGCACAGAGCGACGGGGCCGCGCCTGGCTCCACCGAGGTCGACTCCACGATCGCCGTCGCCACCGAACGACTTCCGCCTGCAGTCGCCTCGACGACCGTTCCTGTCGACGCCGCGGACGCCGCCGCGACCAGTGCACGAGACGCTCTCGTCTCAGAGGTCGTCGAACTCGACCTGCCAGGACCGGTCGCCACCATCGAGATGCCCACGGAGGTGATCGCACTGACCTCCGACGGCCTCGCCTACACGTTGTCGCTTCCGTCGGGTCGCGTCCGGTCGGTCGCCGTCGGCAACTCGGACACTGCAGAGTCACAAGGATTCGGAGGCGGTCCGATGATCGTCACGCCCGATGAAGCTGCATTCGGCCTCATCGAATCGGCCTTCGTGATCCTGCCGCGATCAGGCCCGCCGGTCGCGGTCGAGCGCGAGGCGTTCGGCGACGACATCGGCGGAGTCGAAGTGGTCGGTTGGCAGCGCGACACCGACGGCAACACAAGATTCGCGACCGCCGTCTACTCCAACCGCAACGGTGCCGTGAGGTATCTCTCGGTGAGTGCCACGGGCGGTGTGGTCGACCTCGACATCGAACCGCACGGAAACTTCGGTCCAACGATCAGTACATCGAACGGAACCTGGATCGTCAACGACACCGGCGGTGCCTACGAGGTCGATGCCGCCGGCACTGCGGAACGAATCGACGACGGCAACATCTACGCTGCCGTCGGCGACCACCGACTGGTGCGAAGCTGCGACGACCAGCGCAGCTGTTCGATCTCGGTGGTGACCGTGAGCACCGGTGAACGACGGGTGCTCGGCGACGGCATCCTTCCGGATGACTTCGACCAGATGATCTGGGGAATGTCGCTGTCTCCCGACGGGTCCGCAGTGGCGACGCTCAGGTCAGGGTCGTCGCTGGAACGCGTGATCATCGACTTCGATGGGGGCGAGGTCGCGTCGACGCCGACGCAGTGGTGGTCTCCGGGTCCGACGTGGGCGCCGGACAGCTCTGGTGTATTCGACATCGCTCCGGATGGTTCGGGTCTGCAGTTCACGTCGCGCACGGGCGAGACAGTCGACTTCGCCGAAGAACTCGGCTCGATCGTCGCCATCGGGGTGCGTCACCCCGAAGCGGAGCTTGAGTCGGTGGCGGCGGTGAGCACGACAGCGGTCACCGCGAGTCGACCGCTGGGGCCGACCGGCTTGTCGATCGTGGCCGCGGGCCGTGCCGGCGGGATGAGCCTCGTCGACGTGGATGCGGCGGTGGCGCAGAGCTGGGCGATCGCTCATCGACTCGGCCG
>JBGTEH010000106.1:0-3360 GCA_041747915.1 Ilumatobacteraceae bacterium | reverse complement strand
CGCGGAGCATCTGCGACGGCGGTCACCGTCGCAACGACGTGCCGTCGCGGGTGGTCTCCACGGTCCACCCGTCGGCCTGGAGGGCGGACCGCAACGTATCGGCCGTCGCGAAGTCGTTCGCCGCCCGCGCTGCGTCGATGGCGTGCGCCCGACCAAGAGCGTCGGCGTCGACGTCGGACGGTTGTGCGAGCTCGATTCCGAACGTTGCGGCGATCACGTGAGCAGCAGCTGCCAGCGATGCGGCTTGGCCCGATCCAGCGTCGAGCGCAGCGTTCGCGCGCCGAACCGAGTCGAAGAGCAGCGCCGTTGCCCGCGGAGTGTCGAGATCATCGTCCATGGCCAGCCGGAACTCCGTCAGGACAGCAGGATCTGGTTCGGCGTCGCCGAGCTGAGCGGTACGCGCAGCGAACGCGTCGAGCCCCGCGAGCGCTTTGACCGCCGCGTCGATGTTGTCCTGGGTGATCTTCACCGGGCTGCGGTAGTGCGACTGCAGCAGCACCATCCGGTAGGCGCGCGAATCGTAGATGTCGATCAGGTCGACGAGATTCGAGACGTTGCCGACGCTCTTCGACATCTTCTCGCCTTCGGCGTCGACGACGAAGCCGTTGTGCATCCAATGATTGGCGAACGTCTTGCCGAGAGCAACCGCTTGGGCGCGTTCGTTTTCATGGTGCGGGAAGCGCAGGTCTTGTCCCCCGCAGTGCAGGTCGAAGCCCTCGCCCAGGAGGTCGAGGCTCATCACGACGCACTCCGAGTGCCAACCCGGACGACCCTGACCCCACGGCGAGGGCCAGGCGGGGTCGAAGTCGGTCGGCTCCGACGTGGCGAACTTCCAGAGCACGAAGTCGGCAGGGTGCCGCTTGCCGGCGGCTCCGACGACTTCGCGATCACCGCCGCCCGTACGCATGTCGTCGACGGACTGGTGTGCGAGCAGGCCGTAGCCATCGACCGATTCGACCGCCATGTACACGCCATCGTCGGTGACGTAGGCGTGGTCGGAATCGACCAGTTGGCCGATCATGGCGACCATCTCGTCGACGTAGTCCGTAGCGTGAGGAGTCGAGGTGGGACGTTCGAAGTTGATGGCGTCCATCGCCTGCCACCAGACCGCTTCGCATCTTGTGGTGATGTCGCGCCATGGCCGCTCCTCGCGCAACGCCCGCTCGATGATCTTGTCTTCGATGTCGGTGACGTTCGACACCAGGTTCACGTCGAGGCCGCTCCAGCGCAGGTACCGCCGCAGGATGTCGTACACCAGCGTGGCGCGTCCGTGGCCCAGGTGCGGCGGGCCGTACACCGTGGGGCCGCAGAGGTAGATGCCGACCTTGCCCGGCTCGCGCAGAGCCAGTTCGCGGACCGATCGAGTCGCGGTGTCGTAGAGGCGCAGCACGACCACGAGTCTACGAGCGCCGGTCCGGGCGGGCCCGCCACCGTTTCGCCTGCTGCACCAGCCTGGCCTCACCCGCCCGTTCGTGGCGCGAAAACGGTGGGCCGGGTCACCCAGAGCGCGCCGTAAAACGGAATGCGGGATGGCCTCCTCGGACTGTGGCAGGGCCGAACCCCGTTTGCGGCGCGAAAGCGGTGCGCCGGGTCACCCAAAGCGCGCCGCAAACGGAATGGGACGGAATGGTGCGGGCGGGCGCTGGGGGACGTCGGTAGCCTCGACCGCCTATGGCGAACATCCCCGACAAGCCGACGCTCGACGGCATCGAGGCACGCTGGGCAGCCCAGTGGGAGACCGACGACACGTACCGCTTCGACTCGTCGGTACCGCGTGACGGGGTGTTCTCGATCGACACGCCGCCGCCGACCGTGAGCGGGTCGTTGCACATGGGCCACGTGTTCAGCTACACCCACACCGACACGATCGCCCGATTCCAGCGCATGTCGGGCAAGGCCGTGTTCTACCCGATGGGATGGGACGACAACGGCCTTCCCACCGAACGCCGCGTGCAGAACTACTACGGCGTGCGATGCGACCCCACCCAGCGATACGTCGAGGATTTCGAGCCACCGTTTCGCGGTGAACCTCCGAAGGATCACCATGCGGTTTCGATCTCCCGACCCAACTTCCTCGAGTTGTGCGCCGAGTTGGTCGAGGTCGACGAGAAGGTCTTCGCCCAGGTGGTCATGCGACTCGGGCTGTCGGTCGACTGGAGCCTCGGATACGCCACGATCGACGAGCGGTCACGGCGTGCCTGCCAGCGGGCATTCCTCCGCAACGTCGCTCGGGGCGAGGCATACAGCCAGGAAGCGCCGACGCTCTGGGACATCGACTTCCGTACCGCCGTCGCCCAGGCGGAGATGGAAGACCGGGACCGGGCGGGCGCTTACCACAAGATTCCGTTCGCCCTCAGCGACGGCGACGGCACGATCGAGATCGACACCACGCGCCCGGAACTGCTCGCGGCGTGTGTCGCATTGGTCGCCCACCCCGACGACGAGCGATATCGATCACGCTTCGGCTCCATGGTGCGAACACCGCTGTACGGCGTCGAGGTGCCCATCGTTGCCCACGAGTTGGCGCAACCCGACAAGGGCACCGGCATTGCGATGATCTGCACATTCGGCGACACCACCGATGTCACGTGGTGGCGCGAGCTCGACCTTCCGATGCGCGCGATCATCGGGCGCGACGGGCGAATCCTGCCCGACACTCCGCACGACGTCGACGCCGACGTCTACGCCCAGATCGCCGGGTTGACGGTGAAACAGGCGCAGAAGGTCGTCGTCGACCAACTCGTCGAGGCCAACCTGCTGATCGGCGAACCGCGCACGATCCAGCACCCCGTGAAGTTCTACGAGCGGGGCGAACGTCCACTCGAGATCGTCACGTCGCGCCAGTGGTACATCCGCAACGGGGGGCGCGATCCCGACCTGCGCGCTGCGCTCGTCGCCCGCAGCGCCGAGGTGGAATGGCACCCGGCTCACATGCGACACCGCTACGAGAACTGGGTCGAGGGTCTCAACGGCGACTGGCTCGTCAGTCGCCAACGATTCTTCGGCCCGCCGATCCCGATCTGGTACCCGCTCGACGGCAACGGCGAGCCGAGCTACGACGACCCCATCGTGCCGATGGAATCCGAACTCCCGATCGACCCATCGACCGACGCTCCGACGGGATACGCCGAGAGCCAACGCGGCGAACCCGGCGGCTTCATCGGCGATCCGGACGTCTTCGACACGTGGGCGACCTCGTCGCTGACACCCCTGATCGCTGGTCGTTGGGAAGAGGACCCCGAGTTCTTCTCGCACGTGTTCCCGATGGACATGCGGCCCCAGGCACACGACATCATCCGGACCTGGCTGTTCTCGACGATGACGCGCACGCATCACGAGTTCGGCTGTGTGCCGTGGGAA
>JBGTEH010000105.1:0-8552 GCA_041747915.1 Ilumatobacteraceae bacterium | reverse complement strand
GCCCCCTTCGGCGATTTCTTCGGTGACCAGGATGCGAGCCATGGAGTCCATGCCTATCTGATCGGGCACCCGAGTTCCACGAGGTTTGACGAACCGTTCAGGCGATCCGTATACGTTCTGCGCCGTGACCATCGATCGCCCACCGGCCTGCGACCCGGGCTCGGACCAACGGGTGACCGAGATCGAACGATGGTTCATCGAGCGCGGCGTGCCACACCTCGTGGATCCCCACACGGACAGCGTGTTGCTCGACGCCTGGACACGAGCGCTTCCGTTGCTCGTGGCCGCCTACATCCTGCTCGGATTCAACGCCCTCGACATCCGCAACTGGACACTGGCCCAGAATCTCGGTGCAACGATCGCCATCGTCGGAATCCTCGTCGCGACATTGGCGATCTCGAACCGTCTTCGGCGGCGCCCGCTGCTTGCTCGTCCCACCCAGATCGGCCCGGCGGAACTCGCCGTGTTCCTCATCGGGCCAGTACTGCCCGGGCTCGTGTTCGGCCAGTACCGCGATGCCGCCGAGACCTTCGTCTTCGGCATCGTGCTCCTCGCAGGCATCTACGTCTGGTCGTCGTACGGCGTCGGCGCACTGCTGCGGTGGGGAGCGCGCCGCTCGGGTGGGCAACTCACCGGGCTCGGCCCACTCGTCGCGCGTGCCCTCCCGCTGCTGTTGCTGTTCACCACGTTCCTGTTCGTCAACGCCGAGGTGTGGGAGATGGCGGGCACCCTGACCGGAGCGGCGTACGTGGTCGTGGTGCTGATGTTCTTCGTCCTCGGAGCCGGATTCGTGGTGACGAGAGTGCCCGGGTTCATCCGGTCCGAGAACCGGTTCGAATCGTGGAGCGAGATCGCCGAGTGCGTGGTGGCCACGCCGGCCGTAGCGGTCGATCTGCCCACGACAGGGCCGACGCTCGATCCGCTGAGGCCACGCCAACGCTTCAATCTCGGCCTGATCGTGCTGTTCGGCCAGGCGCTGCAGATCACCCTCGTCGTGGTGGCGCTCGTCGCGTTCTTCGTGTTCTTCGGCTTCATGGCGATCGATCTCGACACCATCGTCAACTGGACCGGCCAGGTCGACGTCAACACGTTCGTCGAGGCGTCATTCGGCGGGCGCACGCTCGTGCTGTCCGAACCGCTGGTCCGGGTCGCCGTGTTCCTCGGCGCCTTCTCGGGAATGTACTTCACGGTCGTGTTGACGACCGACGAGACCTACCGATCGGAGTTCGCGAACGACATCGGCCCGGAGATCCGCCAGATGCTCGCCGTGCGCTGCGCCTACCACGTCGAACGCGGCGCCCATCCGGGAGTCGTCGATGATTCCGACGCGGCCACGTCGTGAGCGCACCGCCGATCGAGATCACGACGGTGTCGTCGCCGACGGAACTGGCCGAGGTCAACGAGGTACTCGCGGGCATCTGGGGGACTGACGTTCCGCTCGCGCCGGTGGAGTTCCTGGTGGCGATCGCACACACGGGCGGCTATGTGGCGGCGGCCCGAAGTGGCGATTCGATCGTCGGCGCGTCGATCGCCGTGCTGGCGCTCCATCGCGGAGAACCAGCCCTGCACAGCCATGTGACCGGCGTGATCCCGGACGTGCGCGCCACCGGAGTCGGCCGGGCGATCAAGCTGCATCAGCGGGCGTGGGCGGTCGAGCACGACCTCGGCTGGATCACTTGGACCTTCGACCCACTCGTGCGCCGCAACGCGTGGTTCAACATCGCAGTACTCGGTGCCGACGTCGAGAGCTACCTGCCGTCGTTCTACGGCTCGATGACCGACTCCATCAATGTCGGCGACGACTCCGACCGCTTGCTGGCGGCATGGAAGCTCGACGTTGCACTGCCGAACCAACCGCGCGACGGCACGGGTTTCGACGACGTCGAGTTGGTGGCGACCCCCGACGATGTGGTGACGCTGCGGCGGACCGATCCCGGCGCCGCCGTGCGGTGGCGGACGACGACGCGCGGAGCACTGTCAGCGGCACTCGAGGCCGGCCGTCCGATCGTCGGATTCACGCGCGACGGCAACTACGTGATCGGATCGACACCATGAGCGCCGCCCGTTGGACCATCGAACACGTCGAGCTGCGGCGCATCGCGATGCCACTCGTGACACCGTTCCGCACGAGCTTCGGAAGTCAGACCGAACGTGACATCCTGCTCGTGCGCGTCGACTTGGCCGACGCGACGCGCCCGTCGTCCGACACCGTCGAGGGCTGGGGCGAATGCGTGGCGCTGTCGGAGCCGAGCTACTCCCCCGAGTACGTCGACGGCGCCCAGCACGTGATCATCCACCACCTGCTCCCCCGCCTTCTCACGGCGGGGCCGATCGAGGCCGCTGACGTCGCCCCGCTCCTCGGAACACTGCACGGGCACCCAATGGCCAAGGCCGCTCTGGAGATGGCGGTGCTCGACGCTCAGCTCCGAGCCACCGGCCAATCCTTCGGCGCATTCCTCGGTGTCGAGCGCTCGCACATCCCGAGCGGCGTGAGCGTCGGCATCCACGACTCGACCGACGAGTTGCTCGTTGCAGTCCAGGGCTATGTCGACGACGGATACGTGCGGATCAAACTGAAGATCGAGCCCGGCAACGACATCGATCAGGTCGCCGCCGTCCGCGAGCTGATCGGCCCGGAGACACCGTTCCAGGTCGATGCCAACACCGCCTATCGGCGCACCGACGGCGCCCACCTGCGGCGCCTCGACGCGTACGACCTGCTGCTGATCGAGCAACCCTTGCCGGAAGCCGACATCGTCGGCCATGCGCTGCTCGCCGCCGAGGTCGAGACGCCGATCTGCCTCGACGAGTCACTCGTGTCGGCGGCCGGGACCGCCGACGCGATCGACCTCGGTGCCTGCGAGATCGCCAACATCAAGCCGGGCCGGGTGGGCGGTTACCTCGAGGCCGTCCGGATCCACGACCTGTGTGTGTCGAAGGGGATCCCGGTGTGGTGTGGCGGAATGTTGGAAACGGGAATCGGACGCGCTGCCAATGCAGCCCTCGCTGCGCTGCCCGGCTTCACATTGCCCGGTGACATCAGCGCCTCGACGCGCTTCTACGAACGCGACATCGTCACCGATCCCATCACGATCACCGACGGCCACGTGACGGTGCCGACGACACCCGGACTGGGCTTCGATCTCGATCGGATCTTCCTCGACGGCGTCACGTCGAGCCGATTCGACATCGACGCTCGCGGTACAGTCACCAACCTATGACGCACCCGTTCCTGTCAGAAGAGTGGATGGAGGCCGCACGCGCCATCCGCGAGAAGTACGCCGACCAGGTCCCCGAGGTCACAACGGTGATCAAGATCAATCAGGTCATCGTCGACGTTCCGTTCGGCGACGGCGAGGTGCGCAGCTACCTCGACACGTCGTCGGGAAGTCTGGTGATGGAACTGGGCGAACTCGACGACGCCGATGCCACCGTCACCACCGACTACGCGACCGCCAAGGCGATGTTCGTCGACCAGGATCAGGCCATTGCGATGCAGGCGTTCATGGCGGGCAAGATCAAGGTTCAGGGCGACATGATGAAGATGATGGCGATGCAGACCGCAATCCCGTCGAACGAGTTCAGCGACACCATCGCCGACGAGATCAAGGCGATCACCGACGACTGACCCCCACCTGAAACGCTGGGGTCTGACCCCACGTCTCATTCTGGCGTTTCAGGTGGGGGCGACGAGTGGGGCCAGCGCCTCGGCCAGGTCGGCGACCGTCCATTTCGCCGGCTGCTCGACGGTGTCGGCCATCTCCCACGACTTGACCCGCTTGACCACACCGCCCTGCGCGAAGAACGTCTCGCCGGTGAATGCACACTCGGCCGTACTGAGGTAGGCCACGAGCGGTGAGATGTTGGCGGGATCCCACTCGTCGAAGGCACCGTCGCGCGGCGTCATGATCTCCTCGAGGCCCGGCGTTGCGAGCGTGAGACGGGTGCGGGCGCCGGGCGCAATGCAGTTGCTCACGACGTCGTAACGCGAGAGTTCCTTGGCGGCGATCTGGCTGAACGTGGCAATGCCGGTCTTGGCGGCTCCGTAGTTCGCCTGGCCCGGATTCGAGAACAGCCCCGACGTGCTCGAGGTGTGAACGAGGTTGCGGCGCTTCGTACGCCCTGCCTTGTGCTCCTCGCGCCAATAGGCCGCTGCCCACCGAGTGGGCGCGAAGTGACCCTTCAGGTGGACCGCGATCACCGCGTCCCACTCGGCCTCGGTCATGTTGACGATCACCCGGTCGCGCAGGATCCCGGCATTGTTGACGACGATGTCGAGGTCGCCGAATGCTTCGATGGCGGAGTTGACGAGACGCTGCGCGCCTTCCCAATCGGCGACGTTGTCGGCGTTGGCGATCGCCTCGCCACCGAGCGCGCGGATCTCGGCGGCGACTTCCTCGGCCGGGGTCTGGTCGCTCCCCTCGCCGTCGTTCGATCCGCCCAGGTCGTTGACGACGACCTTGGCACCCTCGTTCGCAAAGAACAGCGCATGCTCGCGGCCGATTCCCCGTCCAGCGCCCGTGATGATCGCAACGCGTCCTTCGAGCGAAGTCATGGGTGGCTCCTTGGCGACATCGTGGCGGACCAGTTGCCCCGCACCGTGCCGGAACCGTAGCGATCGCCACCCCCGAGAGTCGATTCCCCGCCCTCCCCGCTGCCCACATCCTCCGAACGATGAGAGATGAGAGCGCACCCCCTGCGCTCATCTCTCATCGCAGGGGCACGGGCGTGTCGTCGAACTCAGAGGAAGATGAGGTCGACGCCGGTGCCGCGGGGGAAGGTTGCGCCGGGTGCGACATCGTCGCCGTTGATCGATGCCGACACGAACGTGCCCGCCGATGTGCCCAGCAGACTGTTCACTACGTATCCAGCACCGGAGAGTGTCTCCTGCGCCTGCGGATAGGTCTGGCCGCTGAGGTCGGGGAATGCGACGAGGTCGGGACCCTTCGAGACCCGGACCGTCACGGTGCCACCCCGCTCGACCGGGGTCGTCGGGGCAGGATCCTGCGCAACGACGCGACCGACCTCGATCGTGTCGCTGAACTCGTCGTCGCCGCGGGCGATGACGAGTTGCAGCCCAGCGAGCGTCGCGGTGGCTTCGTCGACGGTCTGATTGGTCAGCTCGGGAGCCGGGCGCGGCTGCGCGCCGAGCGAAACCGTCACTTCGATCACCGTGTCGGGGAGCACCTGGGCCCCGGTGACCAGCGAAGGATTCCCCTGTACCTGCCACCGGATGATCGATCCCGCCGGCACGTCTTCGGAATACTCGGGAGCAACCTCCACGAGCACGAGACGAAGGTCGGTGAGCGACGCCTGAGCGTCCGCGAGCGCGACGCCGGCGAGCTCGGGAATCGTTCGCAGTTCGGGGCCATCGCTCACGTAGACGACGAACGTCGCCCCTTCGTCGAGCATCTCGCCCGCAGCAGGGATCGTGCGCACGACATGGTCGATCTCGTCGACCACATCGCTGCGCTCGCGGTTCGTCTCGATCACCCAGTCGTTGCCCGACACCTCGTTGAGCGCAACCGCTTGGTCGACACCGACCAGATCGGGAACCTCGTAGGACTTGGTGCGCAGCAGCAGGAACCCCGCCACGCCGAGTGCCGCGAGCAACGCGACAATGAGCAGGCCAATCGCCAGGTAGCGGCCCCAGGGCCGGCGCGAACGTTCGTCGTCGTAGATCGTGCCGGACGGATCGGCCACATCCATCCGGGTGGTCGGCGACGAGACGGCCGCCGAGGCGACTGCCGCGGGCATGACCTCGGTCGGGTCAGTCACGGTCTCGGCGAGCACCGTGTCGACTCTGGCCGGGTCGGACGGCACGTCATCGGCGAGCACAGCGTCGGCGAGCACGGTGTCGGCGAGCACGGTGTCGGCGAGCACGGTGTCAGCGAGCACGGTGTCAGCGAGCACGGTGTCAGCGAGCACGGTGTCAGCGAGCACGGTGTCAGCGAGCACGGTGTCAGCGAGCACGGTGTCAGCGAGCACGGTGTCAGCGAGCACGGGGTCAGCGAGCTCGGTGTCAGCGAGCACGGTGTCAGCGATCGCGCTGGGATCGTCGAGCGAAGCAGGCTCGTCGGGGATCAGATCGTCGGCGACCACATCGTCAATGAGCGGTTCATCGGTGAGCGGTTCATCGGTGACCAGTTCGTCGGCGTCGCGGTCGAACTGGCGCTGGATCATCGACGCACCGAACAGACTCGATGCCATGATCGGGATGGGTTCGGGTCGTGGGAGCTGCCCCGCCGCCCTCACGAGTGCGGTGCCGTACTCGCCGGCCGTCCAACGATCCTCGCCTTCGGGCCGACCGCCGCGTTCGAGCACCGCGGCGAGCGACCCCATGTCGGCGGTCACGGGCATGAGCTTGCCGACCCGCGCCGACAGCGTCGACACCGTTGAGTCTCCGGCGAACGGTACTGCACCTGTCATCGCCTCGATGAGACACAACGACAGCGCGTACACGTCGGTCTTCTCGTCGACGTCGAGGCGCAGTGCCTGCTCCGGCGAGGCGTACCGAGCCACGTGGGTGGCGAGTGTGGCGGGCTCCTCCCATGGCTCGGCGCCCAACAGCGCGGCCATCGCGAAATCGACGATCCTGAGGCGGGCGTCGGCACCGAAGACGAGCTTCGACGGCGTGAGCTCGGTGTGGATCACACCGCGTGAATGGGCGGCGTCGAGCGCCCGGCACGCTTCGAGGCCCACCACCAAGGCCTGCGACGGCTCGAGCAGACGACCCCGATCGAACAGATCACGCAGGCTTCCGCCACCGAGGTACTCGACCACCCAGAACACGGTCGGTTCGCCGTACAGATCGACCTCGCCCGAATCGAGCACGCGGGCGATGTTCGGATGCGACAGCGACCTGGCGATGTCGACCTGACGGCCGAACTCGTCGCGAAATACCGCATTGAGGGCCCGTTCGGGCCGCACGATCTTGAGCGTGACAGGCTCGTCGGTGGAGACATCGATGGCCTCCGCGATGACGGTGTTGGCGCCCGAGGACACCACGTTCTCGACGCCGTATCGGCCGGCGATCCGTCGGCCGACGAGGCGATCCGCGCCCGCAGTGGTCGGTTTCGGCATCTCGTCGTTCACAGCGCCGAAACGCTACCGCCTGAGCATCTGGGCCCGACGGCAGGCATCATGGAGGGATGAGCGATCACCACGACATCGCCGTCGACGACACCGCACTCGAGCAGCGTCAGCCTGACATCGACGACGCCGAGAGCGCACCGCGCCGTCGTCGTGCGTTCGATCGGGGACTGTTCGTCGCCAGTCTGGCGATCGCGATCGGACTCGTGCTGATCATCTTCGGATTCACCTCGGCGATCACGGGCACCGACGGGATCGAGCGGCCCGACGAGATCGAGTCGGTGCAACCGGTGGAGAACGCAGTCCAGGTTCTCCAGCAGGACCAGATCGTCGTGGACCTGCTCCCCGGGCACGAGGCGCGTCTCGTACTCGACGGCGTCGAGCTTCCGACCACTGTGATCGGACAGTCCGACGTCGACCCGGCGGTCCAGGCGCAGCCGGGCCAGCAGATCGACCTTCCGACCACCGCCGTGTTCGATCCCGGCAATGCGGTCATCTCGTTCCAACCAGTCGACGGCGCGCTGATCGAATCCTTGACCGAGGGCAGCCACGAGGCAACGGTCTACTTCTGGACCATCGAAGACGGCCCCGACCAGGCCAGCTCCTACAGTTGGACGTTCGAAGTCGTCTGAACCGCCATCTGAACATCACCGCTGGCGATCACGGCAGCTCGCCGGTGTCGAGAAGATGTTGGAAGCCCGTCTCGTCGAGAATCGGCACGCCGAGGGACTCGGCCTTGGTCAGTTTGCTCGCGCCCGGCGAGTCTCCGACCACGAGCGCCATCGTCTTCTTGCTCACGCTGCCAGGGCTCTTGCCGCCACGCGAGGTGATCGCTTCCTCGGCGGCCTCGCGGTTGTACCCTGAGAGCGTGCCGGTCACCACGACCGTGCTTCCCGCGAGCGTCTGGGGAATCGCCGCTCGGGCCGCGGCCGCCGCCTCGGCGGCGACCGGGTCTCCGAAGCTCACCCCGGCGGCCCGGAGGCGTTCGATGTAGGCCTGGTTCACATCCTGGGCGAACCACGACACGATCGTGTCGGCGATGACGCTCCCCACACCTTCGACGGCCGCAAGCTCGTCGCTCGACTTCGACATGATCGCGTCGAGAGTGTGGAACGCGTTGGTGAGCGCGAGCGACGCAGCCGGGCCCAGGTGCCGCACACCGAGGGCCGTCAACAGCTTCGGCAGTGGACGGGCTCTCGACTTGGCGATCTCGGCGACGAGGTTCGTCGCGCTGGTCGGCCCGACCCGGTCGAGCGCCACCAACTGCTTGACGGTCAGCGCGTAGAGGTCGGCTGGATCGTGCACGAGGTCGGCGGCCGTGAGCTTCTCGACCATCTGCTCACCGAGACCCTCGATGTCCATCGCCCCGCGCGACGCGAAATACGAGATCTTCTGATCTCGTTGGGCGGGGCAGTCGGGGGCGACGCATCGGGTGTCCGCCTCGCCGTCGGGGCGAACCA
>JBGTEH010000104.1:0-2569 GCA_041747915.1 Ilumatobacteraceae bacterium | reverse complement strand
GGGGAACTCGACGAACTCGACGTGGCGCTCACCTGTGATCAACGCTGCGTGCATCTCGCCCTCCGGCATCGGTGTTCGATTCCACTGGGTGAGTCGGGCCCACCCGGCTCGTCGTGACGTCGAGCCGCGTGGTCATACTTGCCAAGTCCACCCCACGCGAACGAACCGTTCGATCCCGAGGAGCAACCCGTCATGAGTCTGATCGCCGTCGAAGCCGCCATCACCCTCGCCGATCCGGCGATGCGTCAGGACGTGATCGATCGGTCGGCACCGATCCAGAAGGCAACCCGTGACGACGAACCCGGGTGCATCGTGTACTGCTTCGCGGCCGACCCGTGCCAGCGCGACCTCATCCAGGTCTATGAGCTGTGGGAGTCGCAGGAGGCCCTCGCCGCTCACTTCGACCATCCCAACTACCTCGCCATGCGCACGATGCTGGGCGAGGCCGGACTCGTCAGCGCGGTCAGCCGCAAGCACCGAATCGATGCATCGGCGCCGGTCTACGGCGACGACCACACGCCGAACGCCACGTTCGATTGAGCGCGCCCCGTCCGCATCCGATCCGGGCCGTCGTGTTCGACTTCGGCGGCGTGATGATCTCGTCGATCTCGAGTCAGCTGAGTGTGATCGCGCAGACCCACGATGTCGACGCCGCCGTGATGCACGAGCTGCTGTTGGGCCCACGAGTGAGCGGGCCCGACCATCCCTGGCACCGCGCCGAGCGCGGCGAGATCCCGACTGCTCACATCCAATCGGGCCTGGCACCGTGGGCGGGCGAACTCGGCGTGACGTTGCGCGGCGACGAGATGGAACGACTGATGGCACCGGGCCAGTACGACGTGCTCGACTTCATGAGCGACGGCGTCCGCTCGCTGCGCGCCGAGGGATATCTCACCGGACTGTTGACGAACACGTTCGCCGAGTTCCGTCCCACGATGGAGCGCGACATCGATCTCGCCGACTTCGATGTGGTCGTGGAGTCGTTCGCGGTCGGTTCCCGCAAGCCCGATCCACTCATCTACGAGATCACCGCCGAACGCCTCGGCGTCGATCACGCGGACATCGCGTATCTCGACGACTTCGAGCAGAACCTCGAGGTTCCTGCTTCGCTCGGTTGGCACACCATCCACGTCGGTGACCAGCGTCGGGCACTCTCCGAACTCGATCGGCTGCTCGGCCGCTCATAGCCGACCGTCCTCGCACCCGACCCCCACCCGTTTGCGGCGCGATTCGGGTGAGCCGGGTCACCCAGAACGCACCACGAACGTGGGTGGTGCGGCGCGATCCGCCCCCGGTACCGTTTGGAACTCACCAACTGGTCAATAATGGAATCATGACGGCACTCGACCCCAACGACACCGCTGCACCCGCTCGCTCACCTGGCGTCACCTACCAGAACCTGCTCGACGCCGACACCCATCCAGTGCCCGACGTACTGCGACTCGAGTCACCCCGCTACCTCGGCAGCGACGACATCGCGGTCGAGCGGTACACGTCGCGCGAGTGGCACCGCAGGGAGGTCGACCAGCTGTGGTCGCGTGTCTGGCAGTTCGCGTGTCGCGAGGATCACATCCCCGAGGCCGGCGACTACATCGTCTACGAGATCGCCGAGCTGTCATTTCTGGTGATGCGTCAGCCCAACGGCACCATCAAGGCGTACCCCAACGCGTGTCTGCACCGTGGACGCCAACTCAAGGAATACGACGGGCACTGCTCGGAGATCCGCTGCCCGTTCCACGGCTTCGCCTGGCAGCTCGACGGCAAGCTCGCCGACGTGCCCGCAGCGTGGGACTTCCCCCACGTCGACCAGCGCCCCGACGACTTCACCCTTCCGGAATGCAGCGTCGACACGTGGGCAGGATTCGTGTTCATCAACCCCGACCCGCACGCCGATCCGCTGGCCGAACACCTCGGCGAGATCGTCGAGCAGTTCGAGGTGTGGGATCTCGGGAACCGGTACGTCGAGGCGCACGTGTCGCGCATCATCAACGCCAACTGGAAGATCGCGCAGGAGGCGTTCTGCGAGGCCTACCACGTCAACGCGACGCACCCTCAGATCCTCACCTATCTCGGCGATGTCAACAGCCAGGTCGACGTGTGGGACCGGTGCAGTCGTGTGATCACCGCCGGAGGCACGCCCAGCCCCCTGCTCGACGAAAATGTCGCCGAGCAGGAGATGCTGCGAGCGATGCTCGACGTGCGCGTCGATCAGGATGCCCCACTCACGCTCGCCGAAGGGCAGACCGCGCGCGCCGTTCTCGCCGAGATGTCACGCGATCGCTGGCGCCCGCTCGCCGGCGACATGGTCGACCAGATGAGCGACTCCGAGATGATGGACTCGATCGACTACACCGTGTTCCCCAACATGCATCCGTGGGGGGCGTTCAACCGGATCACGTACCGGTTCCGTCCGAACGGCGACGATCATCGCTCCGCGATCATGGAGGTGTTCTTCCTGTCGCCGTTCGTCGGCGAGCGACCACCTCCGGCGAAGGAACACAAACTCGGTGTCGACGATCCGTGGACCGACGCACCCGAACTGGGGATGCTCGCCAAGGTGTTCGAACAG
>JBGTEH010000103.1:0-2444 GCA_041747915.1 Ilumatobacteraceae bacterium | reverse complement strand
GAGTGGGTGTTCACCGCCTGGGCGCGCGACGCGAGCCTCGGCGTGATCTCCGGACATCGGATCGTCGGACGCACGGCCTGGTACTGGGCGTCGCTGGCGCGCCACGGCCGACCGCTCCTGCACATCACCGACTTCGACGTGACCGTGCGAGCGGATCCCTTCATCGTGAAGGGCGAGGCGCTCTGGGCCGAACATCATTGCGACGCGGCGATGGAGCAGTGGTCGGTCGGCAACGAGACCTACGCGTCCGCTCTGGACGACGCCGACGAGGCGCTCGGACGCGCGTACGGCGTTCCGACGCCGATCGCCTTCGATCTGGAGTGGTACGCAACCGGCGACGCGGAAGTGCTGGACGCGGAGTCGTCGATCGGCGACGGATACGAACAGATCGGAGTGGTCCACGGTTCGATCGAGATCCTCGGCGAGCCGCGCGTGGAACTCGTGGAAGTCCCAGCCCATCGGTGGCATCGGTGGACCGATGAGGTCAGCATGGGACCCCTGAACCTGCCGACCGCCACGGCCCACGCGGGCGTGCGCTCGCCGTTCGTCTTCCCCGACGCCACGGTGAGCGATCTCGTGCTCACGTCGTCGGGGTGGGCACACCGGTCGAGTCGGGGGCGGCCGCCCGCGTTCAGAGCACCGGGTTGAACGGGGTGCCCTCGTTCGACGACGTGAGGTCGCCGAGCGAGAGCGACTCGTACGCAGTCTCGGGGTTTGCCCGCACCGCTACATCGAGCGCGCGTGCGTCGTCGCCGACAAGGATCCTCCAGCGATCCTCGCGGACACCGTCGAGGATCTCGGCGCTCGCCTCGGCGGCGGTCATCGGTGCCTGATCGCGAAACATGTCCGACATCAGGTGGACCAGCTCGGTGGTCTGCATGTCGAGCTCCTGCGCGCCGTGACGCATCGAGTTCTCCACGATCGATGTACCGATGTGGCCCGGCATCACGACCGACACCTTGACGTGAGGCGCGTTGACGCGCAGGTCCGTGATCAGCGCCTCGGAGAATCCCTTCACGGCGAACTTCGCCGCGGAGTACGCGGTGTGCGGCCGGTCGGGCCCGATGCTGGCCCAGAACCCGTTGATACTCGACGTGTTGACGATGTGGCCCTCGTGTGCAGCGATCACCAACGGCAGGAATGTTCGCACGCCGAGATATACGCCTCCCCAGCACACCGAGAACGTGCGCTCCCAGACTTCGCGTGGGTCGGTGATCACCGACCCACCTCCGCCGATACCGGCATTGTTGAACAACAGATGTACGTGATCGGTCTGATGTTGTTCGACCACGGCGTCACGAAACGCGATCTGCGAGGCCTCGTCCGCCACGTCACAGGTGTGGGTGGTCACGACCGTGCCGTCGGGTGCGTCGGCGAGCGCGAGCCGTTTCGTCTCCGCCATCTCTTCGATCGACAGGTCGCACAGGGCGACGTGGCACCCCTCGGCGGTCAGCTGGCGGACCAGTTCGCGTCCCATGCCGCTGGCGCCGCCGGTGACGACGGCGATCCTGTCGGTGAAGGTCTTCATGCGGGCATGCTCGCACAGCGGTTCTCCAGACTGCTTCACTGAGGACGTGGCCCGCGACATTCTCGATGAGTACGCAGCCCAGCAACGAGCGCCGACCTACCCGGACGTGGTCGTCGAGATGGGCCTCTTGATCGAGGATCGGGCGAGCAACTTCTGCGGTGACGTCGTGCGCTGGAGCGCCGAGGGCGTCACCCTCCAGGACCGCAACGACTACGTTCGCCACTTCGCCTGGAAGCCGGGCGGCTTCCTGATCGGGGGGCGTCCGGTCACGCTGGTGCGACCCGCTGCGTCGGCGTCGGCGACGAATCGCATCACGGCGTCGGGATCGGTCGCGGGCGACGGTCGGGCCCGGGTGGCGGTGGCGAGTCGCATCTGGGTCGAGGGCAGACACGACGCCGAACTGCTCGAACACGTGTGGGGTGACGACTTACGTGAACTCGGCATCGTCGTGGAACCGTTGCACGGCGCCGACGATCTTGCGGTTGCGGTCGCTGACTTCGGGCCGTCGTCGCACCGCCGGGTCGGCGTGTTGCTCGATCACCTGGTGCCTGGTTCGAAGGAGTCACGCATCGCTGAGACGGTGCGAGACCCGAACGTGTTGATCACGGGGCACCCGTTCGTCGACGTGTGGGCCGGCATCCGCCCGAAGGTGATCGGACTCGACGAGTGGCCCGACATCCCGAAGGGCGACGTTCCGTGGAAGGAGGCCATGTGCGCGGCGCTCGGCGTGCCGTTCGACGGATTCTGGCCCAAACTCCGCAACCGGGTGAAGACTTTTGCCGACCTGCGCCCCGAACTGGTCGGCGCCGTCGAACGACTCATCGACTTCGTCGCCGAGTAACCCAGCCCCCGATCGCCCGTTTGTGGCGCGATTCGGGTGGGACGGGTCACCGAAAGTGCGCCGCAAACGGAATGG
>JBGTEH010000102.1:0-2178 GCA_041747915.1 Ilumatobacteraceae bacterium | reverse complement strand
GTTGTGGTGTATCGGTCGACGGTGCCCGGTGGCAGCCCGATGACCCGCGACAGGCGGCCGTAGTGGATTCCGCCATGTGGGTCGGCGCAGGTGCCGTCCGGGCGGCGGCGCTCGGCGTTCAGCAGCATGGTGTGATCGGTCAGTGTGATCGACACGTCACGGTCGGGATCGACGCCCGGCAGTTCTGCCCGGATGATCAGATCGTCGTCATCCACGAACTTTTCGATCCGGATGTGGCTCTTCGGGAGCAGCGCGTCGGTGTGGGGCCAGTCGGCGATGCCGCCGCCGAAGCCCGGAGGCCAGTCCTGTTCGGAGGGGTAGTCGTTCTGCCAGGTCGTCATGGATGCCTTCCTTTCGTTCTCGTTCTTCTGTCTCCATTACCGCGCTGCGGACGTGCGATCGCCAGGGTCCAACGTCCCGCAGCGCGGGACTCGACAAGCCGTCGTGCTGTCGGCCGGTCGAGCGCAGCCGACTGGCCGGGGGAGCTACTCGCCGACCCGTGTTGATCGGCCTGCGGGTGGAACGATCAAGGTCGGGCATGGGCACTGCTCGGCGACCTGGTGGGCGGTGCTGCCGAGCAACAGTTCAGGCCGCTGCCCTGACCCGTGTCGGCCGACCACGACGAGCGAGGCGTCGACCTCACCGGTGAGTCGCAGGATCGTTTCGACCGGTGCGCCGTGGGTGAGCCGGGGCTGCCAGTCGTCGATCCTGACGGAATCGAGTGCTTCGCACCACGATGCGAACTGCTCGGCGATCTCGGCATGGTGACCCTCGGTGGCCAGGTGTTGCCCGTCGATTGTGGCGGTGAGGCCGACCGCGTGCACGACGATCAGTCGGGTGTGCAGGTTTCGGGCGATGTCGCCGGCGAGGCAGAGTGCGCGCCTGGAATCTGGCGAGCCGTCGATGCCGACCAGCACAGGGCCATCGACACGTGCGCTCACGGCGTCACCTCGCGGTCGTCGGGCTCTTCTCGGAATGCTGTGACATGTAGCTGTCGGTCGCACGGACTCGGATGTAGGCCGTCGACGGAGTCGTGGGTGTGGTTGGTCATAGGTACCTCATGTCGTGGGCGTGGCGGGTGAGGTCGTCGCGGTGATCGGGGTGGGCGATCGCGATCAGCTGTTGTGTTCGTTCGCGGATTGATCGGCCGCGTAGCTCGGCGATGCCGTACTCGGTCACGACTTTGTCGACGGTGTTCTTGGGGGTGGTGACGACTTCGCCGGCGGCGAGGCGTGGCACGATCCGGCTCTGGTTCGAGCTCGTGGTGGAGTGCAGCACGACGAAGCCCTGGCCGCCTTGTGAGTTCATCGCCCCGCGCGCGAAGTCGTTCTGCCCGCCCGATGAGGAGTAGTAGCTTCCGTCGATCGTCTCGGAGGCGCACTGGCCGATGAAGTCGACCGTGAGTGTGGCGTTGATCGAGACGAAGTTCCGCTCGCGGGCGATGATGGCAGGATTGTTGACGTAGCGGACCGGCCAGAGTTCGATGGCGGTGTTGTCGGAGAGGAATTCGTGGAGGCGGCTGGTTCCGAGCGCGAACGTGCCGACTGTTTTCGTCCGGTTGAGGTCTTTGCGGACACCGTTGACGACACCGCGTTCGATCAAGTCGACGACGCCGTCGGAGAGCAGTTCGGTGTGGATGCCGAGGTCGCGATGGTCGGCGAGCGTCGCCATGATCGCATTGGGAATCGCGCCGATCCCGGTTTGGATGGTGGCACCGTTCGGTATCCGTTCGGCGACGAGCTCGGCGATCGAATGATCCACCGGATCTGGGGTGGGGGGTTCGATCGCGACGAGGGGTCGGTCCGAGCGGCACCAACCGGCGACCTGGCTGATGTGCAGTTGGTTGCGACCGAATGTCCGCGGCATGTGGTCGGTGACTTCCAAGAAGAACCGTGCTCGGCCGATGAAGCTGGCGGTGTAGTCGGCCGACACCCCGAGCGAGAAGTAGCCGTGCCGGTCTGGTGGGGACGCTGCGGCCACGACGAGCGGGTCGTCGATGCGGTCTCGCATGATCTGGTACACCTCGGAGAAGTGCGCTGGCACGAGATCGATCGATCCGGCGGCGAAGTAGTCGCGTGTGACGTGCGAGAGGAAGTACGAGATGTGGCGGAGGCGGTCGCCGTACTCGCCGCTCAGATAGCGACGGTCGTGGATGGCGTGCATCTGGTGGACTCCGAC
>JBGTEH010000101.1:0-4457 GCA_041747915.1 Ilumatobacteraceae bacterium | reverse complement strand
CGAGCAACGACCCGACCCGCTCGCGGAGCGCGGCGAGTCGGGTGCGGATCTGCCCCGTGCCGGCCTGAGCCGCCGCCAGGGCGAGCACGGTCCCGATCGTGATGGCGACCTTGGCCTGCACGTTGATGAGGTGCGTGGCGCTCCAGAACACGGCCCGCAGCGCGGTGCGCTCCCGCATGTCGTCGCCGAGGCTGGATGCGAGGTTGACGCCGACAGAGAGCAGGGCGAAGTGGAGCACGCCGGTGACGACGAGTCCGAGCCCGATCACTTCGAACGCCCGCCGCCTGTCGCACGCCCGGCGTACCGCCGTCGCGAAGCAGGCCAGTGCAGCGACGGTGAACGGGATCGCCAGCCAGCCGGCGAGCGACGAGACGCGCATCGTGGTGTCGACGGGCGTGTTCTGGGAGATGCCCACGGCGATGCTCAGGACGCCCTCGGGCAGCGCAGTCGCGAGCTCCGGAGAGGCCGCCGAGAGGCCGTCGCGCACGAGCTGCGCGCTGTCGTCGACGTTCACCAGTATCCGGCTGCGCCGACCCTGGACGATCGCTGAGTGCAGCTCGCGCACGCCGGCGTGGAACACGCCCTGGAACGCGTCGGTCGCCACGAGGTCGGCGACGAGCGACTCGACGACGGGCCGCGCCGCGACTGCGATGCGCGAAGTGTTCTCCTGCTGCTCGAGGGCGCCGACGATCTGGCTGGCGACTGCCTCGCGCACCGCCGGCTCCTTGAGCATGTCGGTCGTCGTGTCAGCGAACCCTTGCGAGCTGGCGAACGTGCGCCAGCTCCACAAGGACACCATCGTGAGGTTGACCAGCACCAGGCCGACGAGGACGAGCGCCAACGTCCCGCGGCCGAGCCCCCCCGAACGGTTGCGGCTGTCGTCGCCCACGATGCGGATCGTAGGCCATCGCGTCACCCGCGTCGGACGACGGCGCCGGCGCGACCTGTCCCTGTCGACCCACGTGTCCCGCAGGGATCATCGACTGGTGACGGCTGGCGCATGTATAATGCATGCGTGCCGAATGTTCAGATCCGGGCAGTACCAGAAGACGTGCACAACGAACTGGTCCGACGAGCCGAGGTCGCCGGCCAGTCGCTGCAGCAGTATCTCTCGGCCCAACTGGCATCGATCGTGGCGACCCCGACGATCGACGACGTGATCGACCGCATCGAACACCGATCGAAGGGCCGGTTGTCGCGAGTCGACGCGGTCACGCTGATCGCCGACGAACGTGCTCGTCGTTGACGCCTCGGTGATCGCGCCCGCGGTCGCCGACGGCGGGCCTGACGGTGAGGTCTGCCGTGCGCGGATCAACGGACAGTCTCTCGCTGCGCCCGACTTGCTCCGAGTCGAGGCGGTCTCGGTCATCCGTCGCCAACTCGCGAACGGTGCTCTGACCGCACTACAAGCGACCACCGCGGTCGAGGACCTGATGAGCCTTCCCATCACCGTCTACCCGACGGCGGCCCTACTGCGCCGTGCATGGGAGCTGCGCGACAACGCAACGGCGTACGACGCATGCTACGTCGCCCTTGCCGAGGCCCTGGGCTGCGTCCTGGCGACAGCCGACCAACGACTCGCCAACTCTCCTGGGGCTCACTGTCAGTTCGACATCGTGTAGAGCGCCGGACGGAGTGCCACCACCCCTGGCGATCGACGTGGCTGCACCCTGGAGTCACTTCGGCTGATCGGAGACGATCAGGACA
This sequence comes from Ilumatobacteraceae bacterium, assembly GCA_041747915.1. Taxonomy (GTDB): domain Bacteria; phylum Actinomycetota; class Acidimicrobiia; order Acidimicrobiales; family Ilumatobacteraceae; genus Sva-07. The sequence goes on along the minus strand of JBGTEH010000101.1, from coordinate 2,750 downwards.
TCCCAGTTGGGGGCGGACAGGAGGTCCTGAAGTGGCCAGATCACGCTTCATCGCCGCAGCAGTGGCGGTGATGGTGCTCGCCGCCTGCGGCGGCTCCGACGAGTCCTCAGATGACGACGCTGGCACGACCACCACCATTGCAGCGGACGCTACGACTTCGAGCGTTGGCACCCGAGCCGAGGCCCAGATGATCGACATTGGTAACGGCAAGGAGCTTTTCGTCGAGTGCCGAGGTGAGGGCTCGCCAACGATCCTGCTCGAGGCCGGCGACGAGTCGGGCCACGAAGACTGGCAGGCGGTCGTCGCCGATCTCGGTGCCGAGACTCGCACCTGCGCCTACGACCGCCTGGGCACGGGAGAGAGCAGCCCCGCCGAGGGCTGCCGCGGGATCGACGAGATCATCGGTGACCTCGAGGTGCTGCTGGAGGCGGCGGCGATCGAGGGCCCGTACGTCTTCGTGGGGGCCTCCGGTGGGGGCTACCTCGCCGCGGAGATGGCCACCCGGCACCCGGACGACACAGCGGGCCTCGTGCTGGTCGAGACGCCCCAGGCGATCGTGGATATCCCGCCGGACGTCGCGCCCCTGCTGCCGTGCGACGCCCCGACCAACATCGAGCGCCGCGACTACGTCGCCGTCGAGCACGCCGTGTGGGACGACAAGGCCGAGATCGGCGACTTCCCGGTGGTGGTCATCAGCGACGACAGCGAGGCCCCCACCAACGTCGAGGCCCAGAAGGGTTGGCTGGTGCTCAGCCCGGATGCCGAGCAGGTGGTCGTCGACAGCGGCCACGACGTCCCGATCAACGAGCCCGACCTCGTCGTCGAGAAGATCCTCGAGGTCCTCGCCACCGCCAGAGCCCGCTGACGCCACGCCGTCCTCGTGGTTCGCCCATGTCTGCCTTCACGTCGCCGGGGGTCGAGCACAACTGCAGAGCGTCCGCGCATCCCCGACGTGCCTGCTTGAGACTGTTGGTTGACACGACGAGTTCGTACGGTCATCGAGGTTGCTGTCGGGTTGCTCACGAAGTGCCTGCCGACCCTGCGGGGTTTGGCTTTCGAACGAAGTGCTCCCTGGCGGTGATCTCGCCGTGGTGTGGCTCGAGAGAGGAACGAGCACGAACGTCTGCAAGTAGGAGTGCCCGCCGCGGTCACAACCGACGAGGACCAACAAGGAGCGGCAATGCACGTGATCATCGGTGTCGACCCGCACAAGGCGTCTCACCAGGCGGTGGCTGTCGATGAGCGTGAGTGTGAGATCTCACGGATCTCGGTGCGAGCGACGAGGACTCAGACGGAACGTTTGGTCGCGGTCGGCGAACGCGTGCGGCGCGGCCCCGATGGGGCTGCATGAGCACGATGGATGAGCCGGAGAATATGCGCGACGAGCAAGCACGCCGCGCGCCGACACCTCCAGGGACCGCAGGACGGACGTGCCTACCAGGCACCTGGGTTGGGGTCATCCGTGCCAGCGCTGCGCCGTCCAGTGCATGGTGAGGCTGACACCCCTGGCCGCCGGGGTCGCCCTGTCGGAGCAGGGTCCGATGAGCAAGGCTCATCCCATGGGAACAGGCGCGGCCTCGGACGGCCAGCTTCAGATCGCATGATTCGTTTCTATGTGGCCGCCGCGCTGCGGCGACGCTGGCGCGCAATGTTCGTGACGGTGCTGGTGCTGGGTGTGCTCGGCGCGGGTGACGGTCGCGATTTGCACGGACGATGAAGAACTGCCCATCGACGCTCCCCACCGCCTCCCCACGCATCCCCCGCTACCTCCTGACGCGCCGGCAGCTACGCGTGGAACCACGTGGTGCTCCGCGGCGGGGACGCTGACATCCAGGCCGTCCAGGAGCGCTTCGTCGACCTGCTGCCGGAAGACTCCGGGGCCGTCTTCCGAGTCCACTCCGCTGACGTGGCGCGGGCCCAGCGAGCTTTGCGACCGGGGGCGCTCGCTTTGCGTCAATGTTCCCCCACCCTGGTCACGGCGTTGCACCAACCCGCCCGAGGTTGGACCCGGCATCACCCAGGCGGCATCACCTGTTGCGGCTTGTCCGATAGGGGGACGACAACCTGACGATATGTCCGTCGGTCGGCCTCATGAGGGGCGATGCGCGCCGTCTCAGATGCCGGTCGCCAAGCGGACGGTTCCGGTCGACAGTGATCATGCGGTGGGACGATCGTGCTCCGAGGTCGCACTGTGCGCCGTATCGCTCGCCCGGATGTCCGTTGGGCTGCGCGATTACCGAGCCGGTCAGCGAGAGCTCCGGCTCGCGCCTTTGTCAGTCGACTTGCTCGTCGGGCCAATCGAGGTCGAGCTCGATGCCGAGCAGCACGATGCTGTCGTCGGCGACGAGTGGCCGACGACCACCGATGCTGCGACGAGGGTGCCAGCTACGACCAAGACGCGATAGTCGGGGCGGTCGGGGTACGCAATGGGGAGCGTGTCGAAGTTCTCAGCGAACTCATCGACGACTGTCGGCAGGTCGATGACGATGAAGTCCGTACTTGACGGCTCTCCGTTTGGCCCTCGGTCGCTGCCGAGCTGGTGGTCGAGATCGTCGAAGAATGCCTGGTCGACACGACGGTGCGGCGACTGGTCACCGGTCAGGTGTCGCGGCGTCTTGGTTCGCAGCGATGTGCGCTTCGATCTTGCGCCGAGCCCGCTCCAAGAGTTCTGGCGACACCTTGCTGAGGTCCGTTTCGAATCCGGCGCGCACGATCGACTGACGCTCGTTCGGACTCATCTTCTCCAGCTC
>JBGTEH010000100.1:0-7136 GCA_041747915.1 Ilumatobacteraceae bacterium | reverse complement strand
GTCGGCTTCGAGTCCACCGTCAGCGACGCCGGGCACGGCTTCGTCAACATGGCCGACCGTCTCGGCGCCTTCGGCGGCACGGTCGAGGTCGTCTCCGCCCCCGGCGCCGGCACCACGATCACCGGCACCATCCCCCTTGTTACGCCAGGGGTCAGACCCCCGGCGTAACACCTGGCATCAGGCCAGGTGGGGCGCCCTGAGTGTTACGCCGGGGGTCTGACCCCTGGCGTAACACTTCACGGCCAGGTGGGGTCGCCGCCGGATTCCCAGATTCGGCGAATGACGCGTGGCGACAGTTCGTCTTTGTTGACGTACGCGATGGCGCCGCTCGTGCGGGCGCCCGCTGGCAGGTCGTCGAGGCCGTACGTCGACACGAGGATCACCTTGGTCGACTGGTTGTCACGTGTGATCATCCGGGTCGCCTCGATCCCGTCGAGTACTCCCATGTTGATGTCCATGAGGACCAACTGGGGGGCAATCGAGCTGCACGCCTCAACGGCTTCCTCCCCAGAAGCAACCTCGGCCACGAGTTCAAAACCGGCGACTCGTTCGACAACGGCTCGTGCGGCGGCGCGAAAGGGCGGTTGATCGTCGACGATCATCACCGTCACGATGGGCGTCGTCTGCTCGGTCATCGAGAATTCCTCAGCACTTCCTGCGCAGCATGCCAACCGCACATGCCGTGCACACCACCACCGGGTGGGGTCGAACTCGAACACAAGTACACACCTTGGATCGGTGTCTTCCATGGATGCAGCCCCAAGGTCGGGCGTCGAACGAACTGGCGCAGGTCGGCGACGCCGCCGTTGATGTCGCCGCCGACGTAGTTCGCGCCGTGCGCTTCGACGTCCGCAGTGTTCATCGAGTGGCGGGCGACGATGCGATCTCGGAAACCGGGCGCAAACCGTTCGACCTGGCGCTCGATGCGCGCGGTCATGTCGAATGTCGAGCCGTTCGGTACGTGGCAGTACGCCCACGCGGTCTGTGTTCCCGCCGGCGCTCGGAGCGCATCGACGCGAGTCGGATCGAACTGGCTCTGCTGGGCGAGCAGTACGTACGGCCCTTCGGGATGCCGACCCTCGTGGACATCCGACTCCGACCCGGTGATCTCGTCGAGAGTGCCGCCAAGGTGCACCGTTGCGGCCCTCGCGCAGTCGGCGTTGGCCCACGGGATCGGCCCATCGAGCGCCCAGTCGAGCTTGAAGACACCCGGGCCGTACCGGTAGCGGGTGAGGGCTCGGCGATAGCGAGCTGGCACGGCGGAGCCAGCGATCGCCAGCACTTGACGGGGCGTCACATCGAGCAGCGTTGCATCCACCTGCGTGATCTCCGCCAATGACTCGATCCGCCGATCGCATTCAATTCTGCCGCCGAGCTGCTCGAGCACGGTCACCAGCGCATCGGCGATCTGCTGGGAGCCGCCCGCCGCCATCGGCCAGCCGACCAGGTGGGCGAGCATTCCCAACATCAGCCCGTAGCCAGCGGTGACGGGCGCCTTCAGATTCAGGATCGAATGGCCGGCAAGCCCGGCGAACAACGCTCGCGCCTCTTCGGTCTCGAAGCCTCGGCTGGCGACGGAGTGCGCTGGCAGGATGCCGACCGCGCCGTAACGAGCCAACGTGATCGGATGCTTCGGGGGAATCGTCAACGGCGACAGCAAGCCGTCGGTCAGGTCGAAGCCCGCTTCGACGAACGGTCCGAACAGCCGTCGATAGGCCCGGGCGTCGACGCCCAATCCTTCCGCCGTCTCGTCGACCGATCGGTGCAGGACGGCCGCGCGCCCACCATCGAGAGGATGGGCGGCGGGTACATCCGGATGCACCCATTCGAGCCCCGCACCTGCGAGCAGCCCGGCCAGATCCCGGAACACGGGCGAACCGACCGCGAGCGGATGGATGGCCGAACACACGTCGTGCAGGACTCCGGGGAGTGTCAGCTCCTCGGTGCGGGTTCCTCCGCCTGGCCGGCTCGCCGCCTCGTACACCGTCACACCCCAACCCGCCTGGGCGAGTGCGATCGCCGCGACGAGGCCGTTCGGCCCCGCGCCGACGACTGCGGCCGATCGCCCGGAGCGCACCCCGTCACTCATCGCGCAACACCTGGGCCGGACGGTGACGAAGACCACGGCGGATCGGGACGTAGCCCGAGGCCGCTGCGAGCACGAGCACCGCCACCATCAGGACGATCAACGTCGCCACCGGAACGACCGGCTCCGCGAGCGTGCCGAAGCCATTGGCCAGACGGGTCCAGAACCAGCGACCGGCGACGACGCCGACCGGAACGCCCACGATCAATCCGACGACGCCCACCGTGATCCCCTGCCACACGCCGACAGCGGTCACCTCACCTCGGGTCGACCCCAGCGTCTGCAGAATGGCGATGTCGCGACGACGTCGACGGACTGCGACGACCATCGCGTTGGCGACCGTGACACCCACGACGAGGACGAGGAGCGAAGCCAGTACGACGGGCAACGACCGCAACCGCACAAGACCCTCGATGTCGGACGGCTTACCGACCTGTTGGACCAGCGCAAAGCCGTCGATGCCGAGCTCCGACGACAGTCGCTCGGCGAACTCGTCCGTGGCCTGCGCAGAGGAGGAGTCCGCACGGAGATCGGCGATGATGAACGACTTGGTCTCCACGGTCCGCGGGCCGAGTGCGGCGGCGCCGACCACTGCTCCCACACCGATCGAGGTGCGATCCGAACCCGAGTACAACCCCACCGCCGGCAACACCGCGCGGCCCACTACGACAGCATCGCCGTCGAAACCGTCGGCCGTCAGCGACACGGTGTCGCCGATTCCGACGCCGAGTCGACGCATTGTCGTGAGACCGAGTGCGACCTCGTCGGCACCGAGAGGTGCCCGACCTTCGGCGATCACAGGCGTGATCGACGCGTCGGTGCCGACGAACGACATCGCCGTCAGCGCGTCGCCGTCGATGGTCAGCTCAACGATGAGCAGCTCGGCAACCCGCTCGACTGCGCGGTCGGAGGCGACGAGCGCGACCAGGTCATCCATGCGCGGAACCTCGGCGTCGTCGAATTCGAAGTCGACGGCGACGTCGAACTCGGAGCCGTAGAACCGCCCGTCGGACACCACCCGATCGAGGCTCGACGCAAACACAACGGTGCCGGCGGCGACCGCGATCGCCGTCACCGCGCCGATGATCGTGGCTCGCGTCGGAACCGCCGACTGGCCTCGACCCGGCTCGAGACCGAAGCGGACGCCGTTGGTCAATCCCGGCGACGCACCATGCGCTGCGAGCCAGCCGGCCGTCGCCGATCCGCGCAGCGCTCCAGCGGGGGCGTGCTGGCGGGCGTTGTTCCAGGCCGGCAGCGTACCGGCAGCGACGAAGACGACGAAAAGTAGGAGTCCCCCACCGAGCAGGATCCCGCCGGCGACGTCGAACCCCGGGTCGGGCTCGGCGAACTCGGCAGGCCCGACCGGCGTGAAGTACGACAGCAGTGCGGCCGCGACCACTGCGAGCACCAACCCGACCAGCGCGGCCAGGACGAGCCGAATCATCGAGGTCACGAATCGTTCGGTGCGTGTGGCGCCCAGTGCGGCCAGCGTCGTGTTGTCGCGAGCGTCGAGCTGGAAGCGACGAGAGGCCGCCTGGCCGATCAGCAACGTGCCGAGCACAGCGGTGATCGCCGCGAAGATCGCCAGCGCCGTGCCAGCCGGCTCCGTCGCCCGCAGCGCCTTGGCCCTGCTCACGTCACGGGTCTGGTACACCACCAATTCCTCCGGCACCATCGCGTCGACGGCCGCCTTGAACGCCGAGAGTTCGCTCGGGTCGGTGAGCTGAACGACGGCGCCGCCGTAGCCGGCGGAGGGTTCGCCGAGGTGTTCGTAGAGTGCTGGACCGATGATCTGCGCGAACGGCTCGTAGCCCTCGTCGACGACGATCCCGTCGAGCCCGTTGCCGATCCCGACAACGGTGAGGTTCACCGTGGAGCGAACCGCGGGATCGTTGAACAGAGCGAGCGCCGCATCGGCGTTGTCGCCGAACAGCAGTGGATACGCATCGAGGATGACCTCGTAGGGCACGACCGACAGCACGACCGTGTCGCCGACGCTGATCCCCTCCTGCGCAGCGTAGGTCCGATCGAGGAAGACCTCGTCGAGCGCCTGCGGGTCAGGCACGCGGCCGGCAGCGATCGCTGGGCGTTCGAATTCGACGAGCATGTTGGCGTCGATCGCCAACGTGAGGGGTCCCGTGAACACGTTGTCAGCCGTGGCATCACCCGGCAACAGGTTGGCGACGCCCTGGACCCGGGAGAAGTTCTCGACCATCGGGAGCGTGGCGATCTCATCGAAGTCGAGCCCGCTCTCGTCGCCCTGTTCAGGGTTGACGAGCACGTCGGCAATTTCGTTCGACTCGATCATTCGGTCGACCGCTGTGCGGGTTCGTTGAGCGCCCGCCAGACCCGCCAGCACCAGCGCCCCGATCAGCGCGACGAGCACGACAATTCCCGCGAGGCTCCGCCACCCGTGACGCAACTGCGCACGAGCGAGCGCGAGCGATGTCTGCACCCCTCGATCTGACCACGTGGCAACCAGTCGTACAAGGACGCTGGCGTCACTCTCGACGGGGTGCTGGCACCCCGTCGAACACACCGGTCTGTCACCTCGCTCGCATCGCCAGCGTTCCGTACGTTCGAGACATGACCAGTACCTGTTTCAAGCTTCTTCTCGCCGCAGGCGCCGTCTCGGTCCCGATGCTCCTCGCAGGCTGCGGATCGGACGGCGATTCGTCTGCCGATGATCAAACCGTCTGCGACAACTTCATCGCGGTCGATGTCTCAACCAACTCCGGGGAAGCTGACCCCGATGAGGTGAATGCTCAGCTCGACTCCGCGATCGCAGCAGCGGACGACGATCTCGCAGCGACACTCACGACGTTGAAGGTCGAGGCTCAACCGTTGTTCGGCGACCCGGAAGCCGAACCGAGCGACGAATTCTTCAGCGCCATCGGCGAGATGTACGCATGGGTGGGTGACAACTGCGATGTCGAGACGCTCGACGTGACAGCAACGGAGTTCGAGTTCGGTGGTGTTCCTGCCGAAGTCGATGCGGGATACACAGTGGTCAGCTTCGAGAACCAGGGCCAGGAGCAGCACGAGATGGTTGCCGTCAGGATCAACGAGGGGGTCACCGAATCGATCGACGAACTCTTGGCCCTGCCCGAGGAGGAGTCGGGAGAGAAGGTCACGTTCGCAGGAGCAACGTATGCGCCGTCCGGCGAGTCGTCATCCGTCGGCTTGTCGCTGACGGAGCCGGGCAGCTATGTGATGCTCTGCTTCATTCCGGTCGGCTCTGTCGGAGAAACGGAAGGTGACGGTCCCCCGCACTTCAGCGAGGGCATGGTCCAGGAGTTCACGGTGACGTCATGAGGGTCGAGTCGAGCGTCACCAGCCTGAGCTGGATCCCCTCCGAGGCGGTCACCGGGCTCAACAAGGCGATCTTCGGGTCCGGGTTCACCCACTACGACGATCCGCCGCCCGACGAACTCGGTGACCTCGCAGCGCTCCAAGCCGCCGACCGCTTCCGATTCGCCAACCACCTCGTCGGCTGGATCGAAGTGGTCGACGGCACGATCGTCGACGCGGGGTACGAGGGCGGATGCCTGATGGGTGCCACCACCGTTGCGGTCGGCCCGAAGCAGGCGACGTTCGCAGCGGTTGCGCTCGACGACATCCGCCAGCCCGTCGAGTTGACGCCCACGTCGGCTCGCTTCGTGCAGACCGTGGGCGGGCACACGGCTGTACCCGCGCCGCGCCGCGTGAACAAGCCTCCGTTCCTCAAGTTCGAGGCGCCGACGGTGTGGACCACGGTTGCACTGACGATCTACGCCGACGGGACGAGCGGATTCGAGTTCATCGGCGCCAGTCCGTTCCCCCGCCACTGGATCTACGACCACTCGGGCACACTCGCCGCCAAGGCCGGCATGGCCGACTTCAAGGACTGGTGGCGCCACTCGTTCGGCAAGCACACGCCGTGGGGCGACGAGGACTCGCCGGCGCTCGTGACCGCCGTGGAGACCGCACTCGAACGCGAGCTCGCCGGCCACATCATGAGAGGCGGCGGCAAGCCGTCGATCCGCAAGCTGAAGCAGAACGCACTTCTCACCGAGCAGGGCTCGCCCGGCAACGACGTGTTCCTGCTGCTCAACGGTGTGGTCGGCGTCGAGGTCGACGGCGAAGCTATCGCCGAGGTGGGGCCGGGGGCGATCCTCGGCGAACGCGCCGCGCTCGAGGGGGGCGTGCGTACCTCGACACTGCGGGCGCTGACCAAGGTGACCGTTGCCGTCGTCAAACCCGACCAGCTCGCCGAGGAAGAACTCACCCAACTCGCGGCGGCCCATCGACGCGAATCTGCCGGCACCTGAGCCGCGGGACTGGCGCGAGCGGCGCGGTGCGTCCGGCCGCAACTCGCGAACTCATGCGTGGTAACACATCGCCATGACCGAGATCAGCGATTACGAAGACCTCACCGGGATGCAGCTCACCGACGACGAGCTGGATTCGTTCGTGCAAAAGGGGGGCGAGTGCATCTTCTCATGGACGAACAAGGCGGGGTACCCCGTCGGGGTCGTCGTCGCCTACGTGTGGCGTGACGGAAAGTTCTGGACAACGTGCGCCGAGCGACGGGCACGAGTGCCCGCACTTCGCACCCGACCGCAGTCCGGCATCGTGATCAATCGTGACCGCATGACCGCCTCGTACCGCGGCGACTCGATCGTGCACTGCCACGACGACGCCGACTGGGACGAGGTGAAGACATGGTTCTACGCCGCGCTCTCCGGAACCGAGCAACGGCCCGACGACCTCGGCGCCCGTAACTTCGAGAAGTTCCTCGATTCACCGCACCGGGTCATCATCGAGACCGACGCCAATCTGGTCGTCAGCTTCGACGTCGCACGGTTCCAGGACTTCACCGCAAAGGCGATTGCGGCCGGTCACGGCGTCGACTGACCGGCGTCCCACTTCGGCGACACGGCCAGGGTGAAGCCGATCGCTGCGCCCCCGCCGTCTCGGTTCGACGCGGACACGGTTCCGCCGGCCCTGGTGATCACGTCGCGGACGATCGACAGGCCGAGGCCCGATCCCGGCATCGATCGAGCGGCGT
>JBGTEH010000099.1:0-3436 GCA_041747915.1 Ilumatobacteraceae bacterium | reverse complement strand
GCGAGGCGGCGCGCCTCGGCCGCCATCGACGCTGCGCGTTGCGAGTCGGTCAGCACCGATCGGATCGCCCGGCCGAGTGCCACCGGGTCGCGTTGGGGCACGACAATCCCGGCACCGGTCGCCAGTAGTTCCACCGCATGGGGGAACGCTGTCGATATCACGGGACGCCCTGCTGCGACGGCGTCGACCAGGACGCCAGAGGTGACCTGGTCGCGTGAGTCGTAGGGGAGCACGACGAGATCGGCGGACGCGATCAGCTCGGTCAAAGACGCCAGGTCCCGGTATGTGTCATCGAAGATGATGTGGCCCGCCGACGTCGACGCCGCCGCGCGAGTGACCAGCATCTGGCGGTACTCCTCGCCGTGTTGCTCGCGCACCTTGGGGTGCGTCGAGCCGGCCACGATGTATTCGGGGCGCGGATCGAGATCGGCAATCTCGTCGAGTGCGTCGATGGCCCACTCGATCCCCTTGCCTGGCCCGAGCAGACCCCAGGTGAGGATGCGGGCCGGGCCACCGATCCGGGTCGGCGCTTCGGCTGTTGCCTCGGACGGTGTCGTGGCGCCGTGCGGGATCAGGATCACCCGTGTCGGATCGACGTCGAACGACTCGAGAAGACGCGTCTGCGCGGTCTCGGTCATCACCACGACTGCATCGGCGGCGTCGCAGACCTCCTCGAGGACGCGACGCTGGTTCGCCGTCGGATCGCTCAGGACGGTGTGCGCCACCACGATGATCGGGCGGTCGATCGCTGCCATCAAACCGATGATCGACTCCCCGTCGGGGCCGTCGTACAAGCCGTACTCGTGCTGCACGATGACCACATCGTCGGCGTTCAGCGCATCGATTGCCTGATCCGAGAATCGGTCGCCATCGAGGTCGGACACCACCATGACGTCTTCGAACTCGGGTGATGCGCCAATGCGCACGACGTCGACGGACGCCCCATTGGCGGTCAGACCCGCGGCGAGAGCAGCTGAGAACGTTGCGATTCCGCACGAGGTGGGCGGAAAGGTCGACAAGATCCCGAAGGATCGGGCCGCGCTCTCGTCGGGGGTCGCGGGGATGGCTGAGACTGACGGGTACACGCTGGAACTCCAATCTGGATTGGCTCGGTCGTGCGAGGCGACGAGCCTGCGATGGGCGACAGTGCCATGACGGCCGTCCAGCCCAAGCGGGGCGCTCACGTCCGAGGACGTACTACCAGGGTACCCGGCAGCTTCGCGATCAAACGTCGGTACTCTGGCCCGATCGCTCGTCGTCATCACGGCACCGAGGCCGGCTCTGCACTCCGGGTCGCGGTGATCGCCCCGATCGCTTGGCGGACACCGCCGCGCCATTACGGCCCGTGGGAACAGTTTGCCTCTCTGCTCGCCGAGGGGCTGGTCGCCGCCGGACACGACGTCACGCTCTTCGCCACCGCCGACTCGGTCACTCGAGCCACTCTTCGGGCGACGGCGCCCACGGGCTGGTCCGAGGACGACTCGATCGATCCGAAGGTCGCCGAGTGTCTCCACATCGCTGCCGCGTTCGAGCGCGCCGACGAGTTCGACATCATCCACAACGGTTTCGACTTCCTCCCGCTCACCTACAGCGGCCTCGTCGAGACCCCGGTGATCACCACGATCCATGGGTTCTCGTCGCCGCTCATCGTGCCCGTGTACGAGCGATACGACGACACCACGCACTACGTCGCCATCAGCGACGCCGACCGCCACCCGAGCCTCCACTACGCGGCCACCGTGCACCACGGCATCGACACCGCCAGCTTCGCCACGCACCGCCAGCCGGCGGATCACCTCCTGTTCTTCGGCCGCATCCACCCCGACAAGGGCACTGCGCACGCAATCCGCATTGCCCGCCGAGCGGGCCGTCGCCTTGACATCGCCGGCATCGTCCAAGACGAGCGCTACTTCCGCGAGGAGGTCGAGCCGCACATCGACGGCGAGCACGTGCGCTTTCTCGGGCCGATCGCCGCGTCGGAGCGCGCCGACGTCCTTGGTGGCGCCCACGCCCTCTTGCACCTGATCGACTTCGACGAACCGTTCGGGTACAGCGTCGTCGAAGCACTGGCGTGTGGAACCCCGGTCATCGCTCACGATCGAGGTTCCATGCGCGAACTGATCGATCACGGCATCACTGGCTTCGTCGTGGATGACGGCGACTCGGCACTCGCTGCAGTCGAGGCGGCCGGAGCGCTCGACCGTGATGCGATTCGTGCCGATGCGGTCTCGCGTTTCGACACGAGCACGATGATCGATCGATACGTCGCGGTCTACCGCGACATCCTCGAGATGCGCCGACTCCCAGACTGAATGTGATCACCAGTTGATGCACTGATGATATGATGCAGTGATGCGCACGACGATCGACCTCCCGGCGGACCTGCACTCATTCGCCCGCCAGATCGCCCACGACGAGAACCGTTCGATGAGTTCGGTCATCGAAGACTTGATTCGCCGAAGTCTGCGCCTCGACGCCACGGCGATGTCGGCGACGGCGCGCGGTATGCCACAGGTGTCGGTCGGTCGACCGATCACCACGGACGACGTCCGGAGCCTGGACGACGAGGAGTGAGTTCATTTCTCGCCGACGGCAATGTCCTGGTTGCGCTGACCGTGGTCGAGCACGTCCATCACGCTGCCGCGATCGGATGGTTCGAACAAGCACAACCGGAACTGGCGACCTGTCCCATCACCGAGGGAACGCTCGTGCGTTTCCTCCTGCGCGAGGGCCGTTCGGCTCCCGAGGCGATTGCAGTGCTCGATGCCATTCGGCGCGAGGACTGGCACTCGTTCTGGGCCGACGTTCTCCCCTACGAGAGTGCGTATCTCGCTGGTGTGATCGGGCATCGGCAGGTCACTGATGCATATCTCGTGGCCCTGTCGCGCCACAACGGCGGTCGTCTGGCAACCCTCGATCGCGGACTCGCGGCGCTCCACGGGGAGCACGTGTTCCTGCTCGACGTTTGAGCGTTCGCTCGGGTCAGCCGGTGCGGATCTTGCGGTCCATGTTCTCGTGGTAGTGGGCGATCTTGCACTCGCGTTCGTTGAGCGTGTGGCGCGTGTAGCCACTCGATCGCTTCGTACGTTCGAGCTGCTGGTAGATATCGATGTCCTGGCCGACCACTTGCTTGAGCCGATCCCAGTGGGCCAACGCGGTCCTGTGGTACGCGGCATACTCCGGATCGTCGAGGTCGCCGGGATAGATCAACTCCCAGCACAGGAAGCGAGTGCGGTCGACGTCGATCGGGATCGGCGTGAACACCTGCACGTGCTCGGGGTTGCAGTTGAAGACGGTGTTCGGGAACACCACGTAGTGACAGATCGCGTACCGATGATGGTCGGGATCGACCGCCAGTTCGTCGAGCTTCTCGGCTCGAGGGACGAAGCACATGTAGTTGTCGCCGACGATGTGGAACGACGTCTCGCGCGCCGCC
>JBGTEH010000098.1:0-4166 GCA_041747915.1 Ilumatobacteraceae bacterium | reverse complement strand
CGACAGCGTCGTGGACACGATCGTCGCCTCGGCGGCCACCGGCAAGATCGGCGACGGCAAGATCTGGGTCTCCGACGTGGAGCGGCTGGTCCGCATCCGCACCGGCGAAGAAGGGCCGGACGCGATCTAGCCGAGATCCAGTCGGTCCAGCCGACTCACCAGTCGGGGCGCATCGTTGCGTCCCACCTGTCGATCCCCGAGCCTCCTTTGCGTCCTCAGAGGGCGGGCTCGGGGATCGGCGCGTCGGCACACCTTCGCAGCACCGCCTCGCATACAGTGACCGAGATGACCACCGTCGAGTCCGAATCGCCGCCCGTCGAACCGCTGGAAACTCCGGCGAAGGCGGGTCGGTGGACGGCGCAGTGGAAAGAGCTCTACGCCGAGGTGATCACGACCGGCTTGTGCACCGGGTGCGCCGGTTGCGTGGTGACGTGCCCCCACGACGTGATCGGCTACGAGCACGAAGAGGGTAAGTACATCCCGTTCCACCTCGAGGAAGAACTCGGCCTCGACAACTGCATCCACGGCGAGAAGGGGTGTACCACCTGCACGCGTGCGTGCCCCCGGTTCCGCGCGTGGGAGCCATCGGCCGACATGCACCTGTTCGGCCGGGTGCGCGAACCCGACGAGATGGCCGGCATCTGGCGCCAGCTGTACCTCACCCGGGCGAGCGACGACATGGTTCACAAGATCGGCCAGGACGGTGGGCTCGTGTCGGCGATGCTGATCTGGCTGCGGGAGCACGACTACATCGACGCCGCGCTGGTCAGCGGGGTCGAAGACGACGATGCGTGGAAGGCCAAGCCCGCCGTGGTCGTCACCAACGAGGAGATCCTGGCGACCGCCGGCAGCCGCTACACCTACTGCGCCAACCCGCTCGCTCTCCCCGAGGCGAAGGAGAAGGGCTACGAGCGACTCGCCCTCGTCGGGATGGGTTGCCAGACTTCGTCACCGCCGACGATGTGGGATCGCAAGGCCGGCAAGGTCTCCAAACCATTCCTGTTCAACATCGGCCTGCTGTGTTCCAAGACCTTCGACGACGCGATCTTCACGGAACTGTTCGAGGCCAAGTACGGCCTCAAGAAGCAGGACATGGCGAAGATGAACATCAAGGGCGTGTTCCAGATCTGGATGAAGGACGGCTCGTATCACGAGGTCGATCTCAAGGAGTGCCACGGCTGGACTCGCCAGGGGTGCACGAGCTGTCCGGACTTCGCTGCTGAGCATGCCGACGTGTCGACGGGCGGCATCGGCGAGGACAACGACTGGACGCTCACGATCGTGCGCACCGAACTCGGCGAGGAGGTCATCGAGCGGATGATCGCCGACGGCTCGATCATCGCCAAGCCCGCTCAGACCGACGAAACAGCGATGCGCCTACTGCGTTTGCTGTCGATCGTGAGCCGACGCCGCTGGCCACAGGACGCCGACCCGGCTCCGGCCGTCGGTGTTCCGCCGCCCAAGAAGAAGCCGGCCTGAACCGTCAGACCGAACTGTTCGACTGCGCTCGCCCAATCGGGGCGTCTGCTCAGCGGCAGGCGGCGAGGTCGGCCTCGAACTCGGCCAGTTGGGCGTCGGCGGCTTCGGCCTCCTCGGCGTTGTCACCGGTCGACTCTTCACCGAGCGTGTCGAGGTCGTAGTCGTCGATCACGCCGAGCATGCACTCCTGCACCTCGGGCTCGTCGGCCGTTTCGGTCTGGACGAGATCCTTCGCAACCCGGGTCGGGCTCGGGTCGGACTCGCACGCCGACAGCGCGAAGACGGCTACAACAGCAACGACGATGGCGATCGGATGACGAGATGACTTCACAGCATCTCAAGGCTACTGAGCACCACGGCGCGATGGAACACGGCGTCGAGCATCGGTTCGGTGAGCCTCTTGGTGAACGTGTTCTGCTGGCTCGGGTGGAACGAGCAGATCAGCGTCGGCCCGCCGTCGACGGCGACCTCGACCCCGTGGCCGAACTTCGGACGGGGGCGCACGCCGAAATGGGTGCACGCCGCTTGATACCCGAACTGGCCGAGACACACCACGACACGCACATCGACCAACGCGCCGAACTCGCGTTGCAGGAATGGCGCGCAGGCGTCACGCTCGGCCGGCAACGGCGAGTTGGCCGGCGGGGCACATTTCACCGCAGCGGTCACCCATGCGCCGCGCAGCGCCAACCCGTCGTCGGCCGACACCGAACGGGCCTGGTTCGCCAGCCCGGCGCGATGCATCGCCCGGAACAGCCAGTCACCACTGCGGTCACCGGTGAACACCCGCCCCGTGCGATTCGCGCCGTGCGCCGCAGGGGCCAGACCGAGCACCACGATTCGAGCGGCGGGATCACCGAAACCCGGGATCGGGCGACCCCAGTAGGTGTCGTTGCGATAGGCCGCACGCTTCTCGACGGCGACCCGCTCGCGCCACTCGACGAGACGGGGACACCTCCGACACTCCACCACATCGCATTCGAGCCTGGCGAGCGGAGTCATGGGCCTCGACAGTAGGTTGGACACACTCCATGGCCACCACGAAACGACCCTCCTCCCGCCGCACGGCCCCCAAGAAGCCCGCGAGCGGCCACCCGCCGTTCACCACGGTGCTCCTGGTGCGCCACGGTCAGACGCCGACCACCGGCAAGGTGCTTCCCGGGCGGGCCAAGGGCCTCCACCTCGCCGACGAAGGGCGCCGACAGGCCGACATCGCCGCGGCGCGAATCGCCGAGATGAAACGCGTCGACGCTGTGTACAGCTCGCCGCTGGAGCGCGCCAAGGAGACCGCGGCGCCGATCTCCACTGCGAGGGGCCTACGCACGCAGATCGATCGAGGACTCCTCGAATGCGATTTCGGCGACTGGACCGGCGCTGAGCTGAAGAGGTTGATGAAGCTCCCCGAATGGCAGACGGTGCAGCGCGCACCGTCGACGTTCCGCTTCCCGAACGGCGAGAGTTTCAGCGAGATGCAGACGCGCATGGTGTCGGCACTCGACCGGCTCCGTGTTGCCCACCCTGGCGGCACGATCGTGTGCGTCTCGCACGCCGACACCATCAAGGCTGCTGTCGCTCATGCACTCGGCACCCACATCGACCTGTTCCAACGCATCGTCATCAGCCCGGCGTCGGTCACTGCGATCACGTGGGGTCCTGGTGGCCCCGCCGTGCTGGCCGTCAACTCGACGGGCCGCCCGCTGACCGATCTGCAGCCTTCTTGATCGACCCGACCAACACCACCATGGCACCGAATCCGAGCGTCCACCCATGAGCATCTACTTCGAGTTCGACGACGTCGCTGCGTTCACCGTCGGCACCGTCGGGCGCCCCGGCGAGCGAACCTTCCTGCTCCAAGCGCGCGCCGACGACCAACGCGTCACCGTCAAATGCGAGAAGCAGCAAACCGCTGCGATCGTGCAGTACCTGCGCAAGGTGCTGGCCGATCTTCCGCCGCCGGAGGACCGGCCGATGCCCGGTGCGCTCGAGCTCCGTGATCCGCTCGAAGCGTCATTCGTGCTGGGGCCGATCGGGCTCGGCTACGACCGTTCGAACGACCGGGTGCTCATCCAGCTCGAAGAGGCCGGTGAGGTCGACGACGAGGGCGAACCAGTCGACGACGACCGTGGTCACGTGCGCCTGTACCTGAGCCGTGGGCAAGCAGCGGCATTTTGCGATCACGCCGACAGCGTCGTCGAAGCGGGCCGCCCAGGATGCCAGTGGTGCAACTTCCCCATGGATCCCGACGGCCACGACTGCCCCCGGATGAACTGACGATCGTGGCCGTGACCGACTCCGACGACACGTTCGACGAACGCTTCGACGACGAGTTCGACGATGGCGACGACGAGTTCGACGATGGCGACACGGAGCGCGGCGTCGAACTGCGAGTCGACGAAGTCGACGACCCGATCGCCCACCTGCTGCGAGGCGAGATCGACGTCGAGGGGCGCATGCCCTACAGCAGCAATGCCACATTCCTCGTCCACGTCACCCACGACGGCGCGAGCCATCCGGCCATCTACAAACCGATGCGCGGCGAGCGCCCGCTGTGGGACTTCGAACCCGGCCTGCACCGTCGCGAAGTGGCTGCGTATCTGCTCAGCGAGCACCTGGGCGTGGGGGTGGTGCCGCCGACGGTGCTGCGTGACGGCCCGCTCGGCGAGGGCTCGGTGCAGTGGTTCGTCACC
>JBGTEH010000097.1:0-3892 GCA_041747915.1 Ilumatobacteraceae bacterium | reverse complement strand
CCGCGCATCGGCGACACTATGCCGATCCCGACGTCGCCACCGCCCGGGCCGGCTCGCGCCGCCGGCGTTGCGTCGCCCAAGCCCGCAGGTGAGAAGCGTCGACGGCGGGGCTCGGGTGGCGCGGCGAGCGGGGGAGTGTCGCAGTCCGACTCGTTGAGTCGCGGCGCTCACGCAGGCTCGGAAGGCGGCAAGAAGAACCGCCGAACTCGCGGCCGCAGCAAGGGACGCGGCGACGATGGTCAACTCGACGACGCGATGCTCGAACAACGACGCGGTCGCGAGCGCAACGGCAAGCCGGTGGGGCGCTACTTCATGGCGGTCCAGGTACGGCCCGGCATGGCGCAGGTCGGAGTGCTCGAGGGACGCAATCTCATCGAGCACTACGTCAGTCGACCGGCCGACGATGTCAGCCAGATCCACGGCAACATCTACGTGGGGCGCGTCCAGAATGTCCTGCCGGGAATGGAGGCAGCGTTCGTCGACATCGCCACCCCCAAGAATGCAGTGCTCTACCGCGGGGATGTGCAGTACGACGCCGAGGACATCGATGAGCGCGGCTCGAACCTGCGGATCGAGGACATCCTCAAGAACAAGCAGCTGATCATCTGTCAGGTGACGAAGAATCCGATCGCCCACAAGGGTGCCCGCCTCACCCAAGAGGTCTCATTGCCCGGGCGGTTCGTGGTGCTGATCCCGAACTCCAAGACCTACGGCATCTCCAAGCGTCTCCCCGACGACGTCCGCAAGCGGCTGCGCAGCATCCTCGACCGGGTCAAGCCAGATGAGCACGGCCTCATCGTGCGAACCGCGGCCGAGACGGCGACCGAACAGGAACTCGTCGCCGACATGACGATCCTGCTCGGGCAGTGGGACGAGATCGCGGCGAAGGCAGCGAAGGCCCAGCGCCCGACGCTGCTGTATCGCGAGCCCGAGCTCGCGGTGCGCGTGATCCGTGAGGAGTTCAACGCCGACTACCGCGGCGTCGTGATCGACGACGAGCGGTTGCATGGCGAGGTTCAGAGGTATGTGTCGGCCTTCAATCCCGAGCTCGCCGACCGGATCGAGTACTACGACGCGGACACCGAGGGGCTGTCGGTGTTCGAGCGTCACCACATCCACGAGCAGGTCCACAAGGCTCTCGATCGCAAGGTGTGGCTGCCTTCGGGCGGATCGTTGATCATCGAACACACCGAAGCGTTGACGGTGATCGACGTGAACACCGGAAAGAACGTGGGCAAGTCGAACCTCGAGGACACGGTCTTCGTGAACAACATGGAGGCCGCGGTCGAGATCGCCAAGCAACTCCGCCTTCGCGACATCGGCGGGATCATCGTGATCGACTTCATCGACATGGAGATCAAGGGCAACCGTGCCAAGGTGGTCGAAGCGTTCCGCGATGCGCTGGCGCGCGACAAGACTCGATCGCAGGTGTTCGACATCACCGAACTCGGCTTGGTGGAGATGACCCGCAAGCGTATCGGTGAGGGTCTGCTCACCGAATATTCCGAGATCTGCCCCGACTGTGAGGGCCGCGGCGTCGTCGTCGACTACTCCCTTCTCGAATGAGAAGCGGGTCAGACCCCGCATCTCATTCAGCCCACCGTTACAGTGCGCTGGTGCAGATCGAGATCACGGACGACGCTCGCAAGTTGCTCGAACGAACGGGGACGATGGCGATCGACTTCATCCGTCCGACGGGTTGAGGCAAGCTCGCCGAGGTGTCGGTCGACACCAACCTGACGGGAAAGAATCTGGCGCCGTATCGCACACTGCGCCACGACGGTTTCCGGATCCTGATCTCGCCGATCCTCGTTGGCATGGCGGCATCGATGCGGGTGACCACGAAGGGTCGCGTGAAGAGATCGCTGGCCGTCGAGTTCCGCGCCGCCGACGGCCCCGTCGGCATCGGGTGATCGGCAGCCTCGCGTACGGCTCGACATCCAGTGCGGTTTGTCTAGGGTTGAGCGATGGCTGATCTGCTGACGCTGTCGACTCGAATCATCGACTCGGGGATCGCGGACGAACCGGTCAACCGGGTCACCAACGAACTCTCCGAGGTCGCCGACGGTCTGGCGATCGTCGAGAGCTTCAGCCACAGTGTTGTGGTCGATGCGGGCGACGGGCTCGTCGCATTCGATGCCTCGCATGCTCGCACCGGGGCGGATGTCGTCACCGCCATCAAGGGGTGGACGTCCACACCGGTGACCCATCTCGTCTACACGCACGGCCACGCCGACCATGTGGGCGGCAGCCCCGACTTCGCCGCCGCCTACGAGCACATGACGGTGGTCGGCCACCGCAATGTCGAGGACCGCTTCGATCGTTACGCCTACACCAACGACTGGAACGTGCGCATCAACGCGCGTCAGTTCGGCGGCGTGCGCGGCGACTTCGGAATGGGTGCCACCCCCGACTTCATCCCGGCGACTACGCTGCGGCCCGACCGCGTGGTCGACGACCACGACACCGTCGTGGTCGGCGACACCACGATCGAACTGCACCATGCCCGTGGCGAGACCGACGATCACCTGTGGGGTTGGGTTGCGGCTCGCAAGTGGCTGTTCGTCGGCGACTTCGTCATCTGGAACTTTCCCAACGCCGGCAACCCCCAGAAGGTGCAGCGCTATCCCATCGAATGGGCACAGGCGCTGCGGACGATGGCCGAGCGGAACCCCGAGCTGCTGTTGCCCGCTCACGGCCTTCCGATCGAAGGTCGCGAGCGGATCGCCCTGGTTCTCACCGACATCGCCGATGCGCTCGAGCATCTCGTGGCCGAGGTGGTGACGATGATGAACGCGGGCGATGTGCTCGACACGATCGTCCACAGTGTTCACGTGCCCGACGACGTGTTGGCCAAGCCGTACCTCCGGCCGTTGTACGACGAGCCCGAGTTCGTGGTCCGCAACATCTGGCGTCAGTTCGGGGGATGGTGGGACGGCGCGCCGAGCCGCCTGAAGCCCGCGCCCGATGCCGCGTTCGCGTCCGAAATGGCCGATCTCGCCGGCGGGGCCTCAGTCCTGATCGATCGGGCGATGCAGCTCTGCGAAGCTGGCGATGTCCGCCTCGCGTGTCATCTCGCCGACCTGGCCGGTTGGGCCGCGCCAACCGATTCTGGCGTGCACGCCACCCGCGCCGTGATCTATCGCACCCGACGAGCTGCGGAGAGTTCGCTGATGGCCAAGGGGATCTTCGCCGGCGCAGCCCGTGAATCCGAGGCGGTCACGGGTTGAGGCGACGACTTTGACCGCTAGCATCGGACAACGCTATGTACGCAGTCATCGCCTCAGGCGGCAAGCAGGAAAAAGTGGCCGAAGGCCAGCAGGTACGAGTTGAACTGCTCGACGCCGACGAGGGCAGCGACGTGTCGCTGACCCCTGTCATGGTCGTCGACGGATCAACCGTTCTCGCGACCCCCGATGAGCTCAAGGGCGCATCGGTCACCGGAAAGATCGTCGGCCAGGTCAAGGGTCCGAAGATCAACGGCTACACCTTCAAGCGCCGCACCAACCAACATCGTCGCTACGGCCATCGTCAGAAGTATCACCTCGTCGAGATCACCTCGATCACGGTCTGACGACCGCCCCACGGATTCGAACGGAGGAGAACACTCATGTCAAAGACAAAAGGTGGCGGTTCCACCCGCAACGGCCGCGATTCCAACGCACAGCGCCTCGGCGTGAAGGCCTTCGGCGGGAGCGAGATCACCGCCGGCACGATCCTCGTGCGTCAACGCGGGACGAAGTTCCATCCAGGCAAGAACGTCGGCAAGGGCAAGGACGACACACTGTTCAGCCTCGTCGACGGCGTGGTCGAGTTCGGTCAGTTCAAGGGCCGCAAGTCGGTCAGCGTCCTCCCCGTCGACGCCTGAAACCTCGTGAACGCGTGAACAAAT
>JBGTEH010000096.1:0-6671 GCA_041747915.1 Ilumatobacteraceae bacterium | reverse complement strand
CGACGCCACCTCCCGCGCCGCCCCCACCACCGCCGCCCGGCCCCTCGGCCGCCGAGCTCGAGGCGATGCACCGTGTGCAGTTGCTCGGCAAGGTGAGCTACTCGCCGACGCCCGAGGTGGTCGCCGAAGTCGCATCGATGGGCGCCGCGGCGTTCCTCGAGCAGCAGCTCGCCATCGCCCCCGCTGGTACGGCTGATGTTCTCACGGGCGTTCACAGCCTCGATGCCGACATCGCGACGCGCTTCCAGTTGTATCGAGAACAGGACAGCAACCGTCCAGCACGAGAAATGCGCCACGCTGCTGTCATCCGCGCGGCGCGGCATCAAGGCCAGCTCGCCGAGCGGATGGTCGAGTTCTGGAACAACCACTTCAGCACGTACTCGGGCGAGGACGACAAGGACGTGCGCTACGCCACGGCCTCCGACGATCGCGACGTGATCCGCGCCTTTGCGATGGGCAAGTTCTCGGATCTATTGCTCGCCAACGCCCGCAGCGTCAGCATGCTGCTGTACCTCGACAACTTTCGGTCGACCGGCGATCGACCGAACCAGAACTACGCCCGAGAGGTGATGGAGCTCCATACGATGGGCGCCGGGAACGGCTATGACGAGGGCGACGTCGAACAAGTCGCGCGGATCTTGACCGGATGGGGGCTGACGGGCCGTCTCGACACCGATGGCCTGCGCTACCAGTACCAGGCGAACCGACATTTCCGTGGGGCCTGTGAGGTCACGGTCGTTCACCCCGACGGATCGGTCAACACCTTCTCCACGGCCGCCGGTCGCACCGGCCCGGAGGGCGAACAGGATGGCATCGACTTCCTCAACTGGCTCGCACGGCGACCGAACACGGCCGACTACCTGGCAACCAAGCTCGTTCGCCGGTTCGTCAGCGACGATCCGCCACCCTCGCTCATTGCGTCGACCGCGGCGGTTTACCTCGCCAACGACACCTCGATGGTCCCGGTTCTTCGCCACATTCTGAGCAGCAACGAGTTCATCACGAACCAGGCACCGAAGGTCCGCTCGCCGTTCGAACTCATGGTGGCGATGGTTCGAACGACCCGGGCGGCGGTCAGCGCCGACTTCATGGTCACCGAGGATCGGCCCGCCACGAGAACGATCAGCGACCGGCTCCGTGACCTCGGTCAGGAGATGTGGTCGTGGCCGACCCCTGATGGCTTCGCCGACAATCGCAATTTCTGGATCACGACTGCGACGACTCTGCGCCGATGGGAACTCGCTGGTCGGATGGGCAACTCGACGCTCGCCGGCATCACGGTCGATTCCGCATCGCTGCTGCCCAACCCGCTTCCACCGACGATCGACCTGGTCATTGGATCGCTGGCCGCGCGGTTCGGGATCTTCATCACCGAAACCGATCTGACGGCGATCGCCACGTACCTCGGCGTCGCCACAGACGCCCCCGTCGCCGATGCACGCCTCGCCCAGAATCTCGGCGACGTGATCGGCTTACTCCTGTCCATTCCCAATTTCCAATATCGCTGAGCCCAGGAGTCGCCATGACCTTCGCTGCACCTCCGTGTGACGTCTGCTCACCCCCCGAGCGCAAACAGATCTCTCGACGCGCCGTTCTCAAGGGCGCCGGCGCGGTCACGACCGTGGCTGTCACCAGCGCAGGCTGGGGGACGATGGCATTCGCGTCGGACAACGCGACACGCGTCGGCGACGTCGTCGTGAACATCTTCCTTCGCGGGGCGATGGACGGATTGTCGGTCGTCGTCCCACGCCACGAGGGTTCCGGAGCGGACCTCCTTGCGGCGGCCCGGCCCACGCTCGCCGTCGACCCGGCCTCGCTGCTGCCCCTGAACGACGACTTCGGTCTCCACCCGATCATGGCGTCGTTGATGGGTGTGTGGAACTCGGGCCGCCTCGCGCTGATCCCGGCGGCCGGCTTCCCAACCGGCGACCGCAGTCACTTCTCCGTACAACGCAAGATGGACCACGGCGTCGACAACGACAGCGTCGGCTCGGGCTGGCTCGGCCGGCACCTCGACACCACACTGTCGCCTGGAGCACCAGGTCTGCGCGCCGCATCGATGCCCAACAGTCAGCGCAGCATGCTCGGCTCGTCGGTCGCCGTGACGATGAACAGCCCCGACAACTTCCGCGTGGAGGGATTCCGCAACACTGCCAACAGCGGCGCTGCAATCCGCGGTGCTCTCGACCAGTTGTACGCCGTCGACGCGAACAAAGTGATCAACGCTCGCGCTCGCGAGGCGCTCGCTGCTCTCGACATCGTCAACAACTCCGCCAAGTCGCCGCCTGCGAATGGCGCGGTGTATCCGGCGAGTGGCCCGGCCCGCAATGTGAGTCGCGTACTCGCAGATCTCGCCGAACTGATCCGCGCCGACGTCGGTCTCGAGGCAGTGTCGACCGAGGCGAACTTCGGATGGGACCTGCACGACAACTTCGGCGACCAGGTCACCGGCAACCAGGCTCGGAATCTCCAAGCGCTCGCCGAGGTTCTCGCTGCGTTCATGGTTGATCTGGGCACGAACGCTGATCGTGTGACCGTCGTGCTGATGACCGAGTTCGGCCGGACATTCCGCGAGAACGGTGGGCTCGGAGTCGATCACGGCCGTGCCAGCACGATGATGGTGTTGGGCGGCGGCATCCGTGGTGGGCTCTACGGCAACTGGCCGGGGCTGGCGCCTGCAGCGATCGACGGCAACGCTCTGCGTGTGACGGTGGACTACCGGTCGGTGCTGGCCGACGTCCTCCAGTACCGCCTCGCCACGGCCAACATGGCCGCCGTGCTGCCCGGCTACGTCGACACCCCGGACAAGCGCCTCGGCCTCGCGTTGCCGCTCGGCGTCACCGTCTGAGCCGTTTGCCTCCGGCGCCGAGCGGGTCGTCGTTGGCGGCGAATCGAAGTGGTGCTTGTAATCCGACCTCCGTTGCGGCCAACCTGTGCACTGATGCTCGACGAACGCTCTGCCGCCATGTTGGATTTCGAACGGGCATGGTGGAACAACGACGATCCACGTGACCAGGTCATCCGCGCGCGCTTCCAGTGTTCGCCGGAGGAATACCATGCGGAGCTGACCAGGGTGCTCGACGACTCGGCTGCGATGGATCACGACCCGCTCGTGGTGCGTCGACTCAAGCGGCTGCGCCTTCGGGCCCGCAAGGCTCGACTCGACGGCATCGCGTCCGCGGGGGCAGGAGAGGGAGCGCACGCATGACCAACGAAGATCCCAACGCACCAACCCAGGGTGCACCGTCGCCCGCTCGCCGAACGTCCCGGCAGGGCATCGGCGGATCCCCGATGGGGTCGACCCTGAGCATCGTGCTCGCCGTCGTCGCTGTGGTGATCGGATTCCTGATCCTCAACAACATCACCAACGACGGCGGCAGCTCTGATGGCGCCTCGCCGATCGAGACGACTCCCGTGACAACCGTCGAAACCACGATCCCGGCCGAGACGACCACCACCGTGGCCCAGCTCGTGACACAGGGTGCGACCGTCGTGGTCGCCAATGCGAGCGGAGTGCCGGGTTCGGCGGGACGCATGTCGACCGAACTCGCCACGGCCGGATTCACGATGGCGGAACCGACGAACGCCACATCGGGGCAGCTCGAGGCGTCGGTGGTGTATTACGACCCGGCCAACGCTGCTGCTCAGGCCGTGGCCACGTCGGTTGCCCAGGTGATGGGTGAACTGGCTGTGGAGACCGTGCCATCGCCGCCTCCTGTCGAGGGCGAATCGCTCGGCGATGCAGGTGTCGTCGTGATGCTCGGCACGGCTCAGGCCGACAAGACACTCGTGCAACTCTCACCGGCGACCGCGCCGACAGGTACCGCTCCCCCCGTGGCCGGTGCCACCGACACGACTGCAACGGGCGCGACCGGCGACACGACCGTCACCACCGGCTGAGGCCTGGCAGCACTTGGTTGTGCGGCGTGGCGCGTAGCGCGCTGCTCACAGGTCCACTGGTGGCCGGGTGGTGAGCCACTGAGCCACGGCGTCTTCGATGGCGCGTCTGGGTTCGCGGTGGGCGATCTCCTCGCCGACGATGTCGACAAGCGAGAGCGTCTCGACACCGTCGACGTCGGTGCCGTCGGCCACCGATCCGACGACGGCGAGGACCTCGATGCCCATGTCGGCCGCGATCCGGGCGACTCCGCCGACGACCTTGCCGGCAAAGCTGGTCTCGTCGAGGCAGCCTTCTCCGGTGATCACCAAGTCAGCGCCCTCGAGGTGGTCGTACAGGTCGAGTTCGTCGGCGACGAGCTCGAAGCCGGGCACTAGACGGCCACCGAGCGCAGCGAGTGCGCCACCCAGACCTCCAGCTGCGCCGCCCCCCGGGACCGATGCGACGTCGACGTCGAAGTCGTCGCGGAACATCTGGACAAGGCGTTCCAGACGGCGGGTGAGCATCTCGACCTGCGCCGGTGACGCGCCCTTCTGCGGACCGAACACGGCCGCCGCTTCAGTGAAGGTGGTGGTGACGTCGCACGCGACGAGCAGCTCGACGCGCTTGAGCCGGGCGATCGCGCTGATGGCGCGGATCGCACCGAACCCACCGTCGGTCGTCGCCGAACCACCGAGGCCCACGATGATGCGTCGTGCACCGGCATCGAGTGCGTGATCGATCAGCTCGCCGGTACCGGTGGTCGTTGCATCCAACGGTTCGTTCAGGTCGGCACCGCCGATCAGGGTGAGCCCGCTGGCGCGTGCCATCTCGATGACGGCGGTCTCCTTCGACAGGCGCCAGCCCGCCTCGACGGGATCGCCGAGCGGACCGGTGACGGTCGTCGTTCGATTCGCGCCCCCGAGCGCATCGAGGAGACCGTCGCCGCCGTCGGCCATCGGCACCTCGACGCAGTCGATCCCCAGCTCCCAGCAGGCGTGTCCGATCGCAGCGGCCACTTCGCGAGCGGTGGCGGTTCCCTTGAACTTGTCCGGCGCGGCGACGACTCGTCGGATCGGGCGTGCAACGGACACAGCCTCGACGCTACTGGCCGCCGAGGATCCGCCGTCTCGATTGTCGACCATGCCAGTCGGGATTGGCGCCGGTAGCATCGCCGACATGGCAGTGACCGTTCGCATTCCGACCACCATGCGCCCGCTGACGGGCGGCGACAAGCAGGTCTCCGTCGAGCCCGGCACGCTGAGCGACGTCGTGGCCGCACTCGATGCTGCCCATCCGGGACTGGGCGATCGGCTCGTCGACGAAGACGGATCGCTGCGCAAGTTCGTCAACATCTTCGTCGACGACGACGACGTGCGCTACCTCGACGGACTCGACACCAAAGTGGTCGACGGCATCACCGTGTCGATCATCCCCGCCGTCGCCGGCGGCTGACGCGCCGGGGGTCGACCCATCGTTTGCGGTGCACTTCCGGTGACCCGACCCACGATTTTCGCGCCGCGAACGGGTTGGGCGAGGTTCGGGCGTTCGTGGCGCACTTCGGGTGACCCGTCTCACGATTTTCGCGCCGCGAACGGGTGCGGGTGGGCGTTTGTGGCGCACTTCGGGTGCCCGTCTCACGATTTTCGCGCCGCGAACGGGTTGGGCGACTTCTGGCAGGCTTGGCGGATGACAGTTGTGGTGGAGGACGTCGGAGCGGTACGGGTGATCACCATCGATCGGCCGGAGGTGCGCAACGCTGTCGATGGTCCGACTGCGCAGGCGCTGTACGACGCGTTCGTTGCCTTCGATGCAGATGATTCGGTTGCGGTCGCTGTCCTCGCTGGCGGCGGAGGAACCTTCTGCGCCGGTGCCGATCTGAAGGCGATCTCGCAGGGCCGTGGCAATTCGGTCAACGACGTCGCTGCGGACGGCATCGTCGGATCGCTCGGTCCGATGGGGCCGACGCGTCTGTTGCTCGACAAGCCGGTGATCGCCGCCGTCGAGGGGCACGCTGTGGCGGGTGGACTCGAACTTGCATGCTGGGCCGATCTTCGGGTGGCGGCGGCGGACGCCGTCTTCGGCGTCTATTGCCGTCGCTGGGGTGTACCCCTCGTCGATGGCGGAACCGTCCGACTGACCCGATTGATCGGGCATTCCCGAGCACTCGACCTGGTGTTGACCGGCCGAGGCATCGACGGTGTCGAGGCCGAACGCATCGGTCTGGTGAACCGAGTTGTCGAGCCCGGCGCGGCCGTTGTTGCTGCGATTGCGCTTGCGTCCGAGATTGCCGGGCTTCCGCAGGGGTGCCTACGAACAGATCGCCGATCGAGTTACGACCAGTGGTCGCTCGACATGGGCGCCGCGCTTTCGCGCGAGACGAGGCTCGGGCTTGCCACCATCGCTTCGGGTGAGACGCAGGCCGGGGCGCAGCGCTTCGCCGCAGGAGCCGGCCGCCACGGCCAACCCTCCGACGCCTGACGACAAACCGCGCCTCGGTGTCGTTTGTGGTGCACGTCGGGTGGGCCGTCCCACGATTTTCTCGCTGCAAACGGGGTGGGGACGGTGGGATGGGCGTTTGTGGTGCACGTCGGGTGGGCCGTCCCACGATTTTCTCGCCGCAAACGGGGTGGGGACGCAGGGTGGTGATGCCGGCGACTGGTTGCGGGATTAGCAGTCTCCGTCGTAGAGTGCCAACAGGCGTCGACCGGGTCTTCCGGCGGTGCGATGACACAGCGAACACGTCCAACGGAGGACATACAAGATGGCGAAGATGATCGCATTCGACTCAGAG